>CAYGOX010000021.1:3914-20414 GCA_964351485.1 uncultured Halioglobus sp. | reverse complement strand
CAGGGTACGCTCTACGGTCGCAATGCGCCTGCCGGCGCGTACAACATAACTACTGTCGCGCCCTCCATGGACGAGCTGAAAGGCTTCTTGCAGGGTTCGGTGTCCCGGTGGGACAGTACCGGAGAGCCTACGCTAGATGCGCGTGGGGCTCTCAACCTGCCGCTGCTGGATGATCAACTCGCCATGCGTATCGCAGGTGTGTATGCCGAGTCGGACGGGGGCGTGCGGATGGGTAGCCCTCTGGCCACCGAGGAGACGACGGGCGGCAAGGATCACAAATCGATACGCGGCAGGTTGTTATGGACGCCCGGCGAGCGCTCCGAAATCCATCTGCATGGACAGCGGCAGTCGCTGCGGGATTTCTATAGCTGGCAGCTTTACGATGGTCTCGTACCGGCAACCGGTGGGACGAATACTTTGCCCGCCATTTTCAGTGATTTCGGTGATCGCACCGATTACGGTACGTTTCGGTCCGGATCGAAGACTGACGTCAATGATCTTTCCCTGCGTTACCTGTATTCAGGCCAACCGTTCGATGTGGCGGCGATAGTCGGCTACCAGCAGTTCGAAACCGACTTCCAGCAGAACCAGGCACCCAATCCCGGCGCAGAAGAGGGGCGTGTCCTTGTCGACCTGGTGACCGATCAGTACACCCTGGAATTACGAGTGTCCGATACAGGCGAGGTAATCGATTATGTGGCAGGGCTGTTCCTTATTCAGCGCGAGACCGTCATCGATTCTTTCCTGTCAGTGGGCGGTGCCGAGGTGGAGAACTTCCTCGATAGTGAGGTGTTCGGTCAAGCGGCTTTCGGCAATCTTACCTATCACCTCGATGAGCAGTGGGATCTGTCAGTCGGTCTGCGCTATGACGAAAACACCGACGAACTGTTCACAACTGTCGACGTGGCGAACTTTCCAGCCGTTATCGAGGAAAAACAGGATTACAGCCATCTATCGTGGAGTATCAAGCTCAATCACTATGTCAGCGACTCGATGACGGCCTATCTCGCCGTTGATAACGCCTATCGCGAAGGAGGGCTCAGCCCGTATATCCCCGCCATTCTTTCTATTGGAGAGGCCCTGGGCGCCCAATCCATTATCGACACCGCTCCCCTGTTTTTCGAAACCGACAAGGAGGTATCCACCGCTTTTGAGGTTGGTCTCAAGGGCACCCTGGCTGACAAGCGCATTCGCTACAGCGCCAACCTGTTTTACCAACAGTACGATGACCACATTACACGATTGCCTGAGCCCAATTTTTCAGAACTGACGATCATCGGGGCGCTTTATACATTGGTAAACACCAATGTCGAGGATGTGGTCACCCAAGGCGTCGAACTGGATCTAAGCTATCGAATCTCCGACCCCTGGACACTGGATTTTCGGCTGGCCTACTTCGATGCGACGGTAGAAAAATGGAGCAGCCGTTTCTGCTCAGACCAGTTCGGGGATAGCTCGGACCAGGCCCTGTGCCCGGCGGAATCGGGACAGGATCTTACCAACGCGCCCAAAATAAACGCTAACACTCAGTTGAACTACTCGCGGCAGGTGTTTGATGGCTGGTTGTTATCATCGCACCTGTCATGGACGTGGCGCTCTAAATCAGACGGCGATGGTGTAACCCGGCGATATAACGATGCGCTGCACTTTCTCAACCTGAACCTGTCCCTGGCAAAGGGCAACCACCTCTTCAGTCTCTGGGGCAAAAACCTGACCGATGAGTTGAGTGGGCAGATACCCAATGAAATCGAGAATGGAGATCCAACGCAGCCGTCGGCGCTGGCGATACCCAACACGCCCGGAAGAGAACTGGGTGTAACGGTCAGCTACCGTTTCTGACTATCCCAGCATCAGGCTGCATGGTTATCAGCACAATCCCCGAGGTACCGCTGTCGTTTTCTGGGTGTCAGTAGATCAAGGTCCACGAAAATGAAGGCATCGACACAGTCGGAAAAACTGTGGTCCACGTTGAATGCCTTGAACGTCACGCCGCCTGGCTCCGTTACCTTCGCGTAGTGTTTGTAGAGAGGTGGGATGGGGAGACCCCGGGCCTTGAGGGCGCGCTTGAGTAGCGCCTCATCTGCCTGTTCATCATCGCCATGAAAGTTCGATGAATAGTCGCTGGGCAACGCTGCGTCGATATCAAACGGCGCTCTGGCTCGCACGGCAAAGGAATCGTTCGAATAGTACGTGCCGTAGAATTTGGCCAACTGGGCGATAGCTTCGTGTCCATAATGCCGGCTGATTGACACCGGGCCGTACAGGTAACGGTAGTGGGGATAACGTTTTACAAATGCCCCGATACCATACCAGAGATAGTCCAGACTGTTTCTTGATCTGTACTTGGGCTGCACAAAGCTGCGTCCCAGCTCAAGGCCGCATCTCAGTGTTCTCTCCATACTGCGATCGTAGTGAAAGAGTGAATTTGTATACAGTCCGTCCAGACCTTTCGAGTCCAGAATGGCGTCCGCTTCGCCCAGGCGATAAGCGCCGACTATTTCAAGCGCCTCGCTGTCCCAGAGCACCAGCTGTTTGTAGTAGCGGTCGAAGGTATCGATATCCCGGGGCAGACCGGTGCCTTCTCCAACAGCACGAAAGCTCAGCTCTCGGAGTCGACCGATCTCGCGCATGACGCAGGGTGAATTGGCCATGTCGGTCAGGTATATCGCCATGCCATCGCCCGTTTCTCCCAGTAGTTCACTCTGTCGGAGTTCGTTTCTGATCAGAAGGCAGTTTTCCGGTGGAGCTATCGTTTCAACACTTTGGAAAATCGGTTTTCCGTTCCTGGCGAGTCGATAAACATGTTTACGGAACATGCGTGCCAGCTGTGGAGCTTTGAAATTCCCCGCGGAGTAGATTTCATGGGGCACTGGTCGCCCTATCCGAGCGTCGACCGTATTGTGACTCTGTTTGAACATTTCGCGTACGAGCCAGGCGCTTGAGATTGGCCGAGCGAGGAAGGACAGGCTATAGAAAAACAGGGAATTTCTCCCGGCAACATGTACTGGAAGTATGGGAGATTGAGTCGAATTGGCTAATTTCAGAAAACCTGTTTTCCACTCTCCATCCTTTACACCGCGGGTGCCCAGTCGAGACACTTCGCCGGCCGGGAAAATGATAAGTGCTCCTTCGTTTTCAAGGTGAGACCTGATGTTCTCCAGGTTTTCCCGGCGCGTTTTCCCTCCCATGTTATCGACAGGCAGCAGCAGCGGTCGCAGCGGAGCGATAGCATTGAGCAACTGATTGGCGACCACTTTTACATCGGGCCTGACTTGTCTGACCAGGTGCAATAATGCGAGTCCGTCGAGCGACCCGATGGGATGGTTGGCAACGATAACTATGCGCCCCGAGGCGGGAATGCGGGCGCGCTCACTCTCACTCACTCTCAGGCTAAAATCAAAAAAATGGAGAGTGTTGTCGACAAACGCGAACCCCTCAAGCTCGGGGTAGTCCTTTTCGAACTGGAGAAACCGTTTTTCATAAAACAGCAAGCCGAGAAATCGACTCAGAATCAGGGCGAATTTACGGTGCCGGGCAAAAAACGTCGGGTAGTACGTCTCCAGCGTTTTCTGGATGTTGATCATTTGGCTTCCCTTTGGAGCTACTAGAATATGTCAGGCCCGACACGAACGGTGCGCTTTGCAGGTTTGGCTGGTTCTGGTTGGATTGATTGCTGGATTTTGCCGCCGCGGCGCAGGTACTCCTCCGTCTTCCGCAGGATTTCCTGACGTATTTGTTCCTTGCGCGTTTCACTCAGCGCATCCTGGTCAATTTTCATGGTGCCCCCGGTGTTGTCGGCGGGTATCGCCGTTTCCCCAGGGACGAGGCTAGGGGGAAGCTGTTGCACCTGTGCTACGCGCAGGTTAAGAAATTGTGATTCTTGTTGTTGGATGGCAGTTTAGTGGCGAGTGTCGCCAAATAAAAAAAAGGCGGCGCCGGTTGTATCCGGCACCGCCCTTGATGTTCTGGCTTGTAGCTTTGTTCTGCGCTCAGTCTGAGCCGGCAAACTCCGGATCGCTGCTGTCACGCGGCACCATTTCAAACTTCAGGCTGGCGTCGAGTTTCTGGGCGAGGTCGTCGCTGACGTCGTCACCTACATCGGCGATGTCGGGGTGAACCGAGGCCTCGTCCCACCCGGCGTCAAGCATGTCCTGGGTGGAGGTAGCGATGACATCGGCGCCACGCATTGTGTCTGCCGAAAAGACCGGGTCGTTCGCCGCCTCTGCCAGAGTGAGCTGGCTGGAGACGACCATGATCGCGAATATCGGGAGCTTGTGTTTCATGCGAGTTCTTCCTGCATTCCATGTTGTGTCCGGGCAGGTCGGCCTGGGTAAGTCGACACACTTGAGAACACCTTATCGACACTATCGCGTGAATGTTTAGAGAACACAAAACGAAGTTAAATAACTGAGAATGCGATCACAATAAAAAATACATTCCATAAACGAATATCTAGATATTCCGGGGCAGGGGCTGAAAGTGGCTGATCACCTGCAAAAAAAAAAGGCCGTACCACAGGGTACGGCCTTTCGGTTAAGTGTTTATCAGGGGACGACGGGCGGATCCTCGATAACAGGGCACGAGGGGTCTCTCGGGCTGGGTGCCGTGGAAGTACAGTCGAGGGGCAACGGGCACTCATACACTTCCGAGTACTCCACGCCGTCCGTCGGTCCCAGGGTGATGATGATAGTCCCGCGCCCCGGATCATTATCATCAGTCGTGAATTCTGGTGCCGTGACCACGAACGGGATGCGGATGGCTCCTGTCGAACTGATATTCGGTACGGTAAAGTCCGACTCGCTCAGCAATTCGCAGTTGCCTTCCGTTTCGAGTCGCACGGTGGAGCCAGAGGGTGGAGGATTGTTGAACAGATCTGAGATATAAGCAGTGTTGGTTTCCGAAACCAGTTGATTCGCGGTCGTTGGATTGAAATTTCCAGAGCGGAAGAATCCACCGCTATTGACCACGATATCCCAAGTGTCGTTGAGCGACATGATAACCGGTACTGAATCCCTGACATGGACCAATTCACGGCTACACCAGATGCCGTCGCCCTTGGGCGGGCAGAGCAGGCCGTTGTATACGGCCGGTTCATCGCTGCGGTCGTAGGTGTCGTTGGCGTTGAAATCGATGAAGATTTCTTCGTTGCCGGAAATGCACTGGGCTGAGCCCATGGGGGAGGCGATACACTCGGGCAGTGCCGGTGTATAAACCCCGTCTTCATTGTGATCGACAAAGGCTTCAGGTAGGTTGGCGAACAGGTCGCTTTCGTCCTGATCCATAATGCCGTTGCCGTTGCGATCAATGAAAGATTCTTCGCCGATCGCGTGAACCAGCACAGTGGAGCGCAAGCCACGGATCGTGCCCAGGTCATCCGGACAGGGTCCGAAGGTGCCGCTATGGCTGGGGCAGGAGTAGCCAGAGCTATAGATCGTCATAACCTCATCACTACCAGTAAGCGTCGGGAAGCGCGGCTCTCCAGAGCGCCATTCAACCTGGCAAGAGCCGTTTTCAGTTGTACAGCTGCTTTCGACAACGCCGTATTCGGTCGTAAAGACTGCCGCTGTTCCGTCGACCACCGGGTTGTTGAACTTGTCGGCCATGTTCACCACGATTGTACGGCAAAGGCCATTGACGGTACCGCCATTGGCGACGACAAATCCATCGGAGCCATCACATTCCGCCACGCCCAGTGAGATCGAGTTCTGGTCAGGGAGGCCGGTTGTAATCGTCAGTTGATCGGACAATGTGGAAACGAGTTCACCATTGCCATTGTCGACTTCGGCGATCACGCGTACCACGGTGGAGACATCCCCTGACTGCACGGTAACCGCAACCTGGCCGTCGCCGTTACTGAAAGCGGAATCAGTAGACAGTTCAATACCACCGACATCCGTGGTGAGTCTGAAGTTGACCGTTACGCCCTGCAGCGGGTTGCCACTACCGTCGATCACGGTAAACAGGACATCAGAGGTTTCATCCCGTTCGGCACCGCCAGTTCCGCGCAGAACAATTAGTTGGGGTTCCGCGCTCACAAAGGCAACCGAGTTAGTCTGCGGTGAGGCGACGGAAATCGATGCGAAAGCCTGCGCACTGGAACCGCCCGTGCTGGCGGTAATTTCGTCGATCCCCTCGCAGCCAGCGGCGGTGTACAGGGTTGAGGCCCGGCCGTTGACGGTTTGCGAGGACGGTGCAGGATTGATTGTCGCCAGACCAGCCGTAATACAGCCACTGTTGAAAGTCACTTCTTCAGACGTCGTAATACGTTGATTATTTTCATCAAGCAGGACCACGGAAAGCTGGGCGTTGCCGCCGGCCGCCAGAGTCGTGCTCGGCTCGACGAAGATCTGGTTTTCAATGAAGGTGCCATCTTCGTCGAAGTAACCCAAACGCAGACCGGTGTCGCCCACCTGGAAGCCCAGCGACTCGGTCAGCTGCAGTCCGTCAACGGTGGCGTTGACGGTAACGGTGGCGGCACCGCGTTCGGCGCCGGCCAACAGCCGGAAGGTCGCCATGCCGTTGGCGTCAGTCAGGGCGGTGCTGCTCGGCGGGTCGATGGTGCCGAGCGAGACGGGGTTAACGGCCGCGCTGACCACCACGTTGCTGACAACCTGTCCGGTGACCTGAACGCGCACGGTGCCCGGCAGGGCCGCGGTTACCGCGTCAGTAGACTCGCCGTTGGGAGCGAAGAGGGCCACTGCGATGGTGGGTCCCACCACCGGCTCCGGCAGGAAGCCACCGCCGCCGCCACCGCCGCCACAGGCAGTTAATGCAAACAGCGTTACGAGAAAGGCAGCCGCGCGGCCGAGTAGAGTGGCACCCCGAATGATCATCATTTTCCCCTATGGCCCACGTGGCGTGAGTCTTATAGTGTTCTACGTTGTTCTCTGACCGATTCTGCGGCGTTTGCTTTGAGAGTCAACCAGAGAATTATCCACTTTTTACAGCTTACCACGCTCATTCTCAAAAACTCTATGAATAACATGGTGATAGCGTTAATTTGTGATTTTTTACACAAGCTTTGGGGCGCCCCGGCGGGCCATTTTCAAGCCTGTCGCTGTTGCTTGCGCACCCGTTGCCAACTGATACCATCTCGGCCATGAATCGCACCTCCCGGCAGCCCCCAGACCTCTCTGTATCTATCGTGCTGCATCACAGTGAACTTGAGCGTCTGGCTGCCTGTTTGACAAGTTTGCAACAGTCCGCGGCTACCGCCATCGAGGGCGGGAGCCTGGGGGAAGTCAGGGTGTCGCTGGTGGATAACTCGTGCTCGGAACGCTACCGGGGGGAGGTCGAGGCGTTGCTCACGGCGCTGGAGACCGCCCCGGGATTCTCCAGCGAACTGCTGGTGCTGCCCAGTAACCTGGGGTTCGGGCACGGACACAATCGCATTCTCAAGGCCGTCGACTCTCAATTCCACCTGGTGCTGAATCCAGATACGGAGCTTGAGCCCGATACGCTTGCGCAGGGTCTGGCGGTCCTGGCCGGCGACGAGGCGGCGGTGCTGGTCAGCCCCCGCGTGACGGGGCCCGACGGTGCCCAGGAGTTCCTGTGCAAGCGTTACCCCTCGGTGCTGACGCTCTTTCTGCGCGGGTTTGCGCCCCGGTTTGTCCGCAGCCTCTTCAGCGGTCGGCTCGGCAGGTACGAAATGCGTGATCTGTGTACCGGGGCGCAACCGGTGGACGTCCCCATCGCCAGCGGATGTTTCATGCTGGTCAGGGTTGATGCGCTGCAGAGCATCGGTGGTTTCGATGATGACTTTTTCCTGTATTTCGAGGATTTCGACCTCTCCATGCGCCTGGCGCAGTACGGAAGGCTGGTCTATGTGCCCGCCATGCAAATCCGGCACTTCGGCGGCTATGCCGCACGCAAGGGACTGCGTCATGTGCGCTACTTTGTCGCTTCGGCGGCACGTTTTTTCCACCGTCACGGCTGGCAGTGGCTCTAACCCGGTGCGTCGGCCAGTGGTAAACTGTGTCGCGTTGAATCTTGGAGAATGCAGGTGAACGAACTGCGCCGCATGGTGTATCTCGATGCGCTGGGTCTGGACAGCTACGTGTCCCGTGGCCAGCAGCCCGGCGCCGCGCCGACCCGCAGACTGGCACTGGTGCGATCGCCTGACATTGCGCCGCAACAGCCACCTGAACCTGTGCCCGCGACGGAAGTTCCCCAGGGTCCGGCCGCATTGCGTCGGGAGATGGCCACACCATCGGCTGGCGCTTCGCGCCCTGCCGTTGAGCGTGAAACGCCCCGGGAGCGCACGGCGGCGTCGTCTGTTACCCGGCTCAGTATTTCCATCCTCGCGGCGGGCCAGTGGTTGTGGCTCGAATCTCTGGGTGATATGCCCCTGATGCAGGAGCAGGTCTGGCTGGTGGAGAGTATGGCGAACGCCCTGGGTGTTGCCATGAAGCACGCGCCGTCCGAACGCCGTCCCGGCGGACCAACCGTCATGCGCTTCGACTGGCCCATGCACAACAATCCGCAACTGGACAGCGGCGATGAGGCCGCCAGGGCTTCGCTCAGCGGATTCCTGCAGCGTCAGCAGCAGGAACATGCCGCACGTGCGTTGGTCCTGCTCGGGGAGTCCTGCCGCGGATGGATCGAGAGCAGCGCGCTGGAGATTCCCTGCGTGACCACTCTCAGTACCCGTGAGCTGCTCGATAACCCGCGGGCCAAAGCGCAGGCCTGGAAAGATCTCACTGCACTGCTGGAACCGCGCGACTAGTGTCGGGCAGCACCGGATCTGCGCAGGTGGTAATGCGCCGCGCCGAACCTGGCGATGCCCGGGGCATCTTCGCCCTGGATGCGCAGGTGAGTCCCGACCCCCTCAGCGAGGCGCGTGCCAGCGAGGTTTGCGATCCTGGCTATGCACCCGCATCGGCGTTTGTCATGACTCAAGAAGGGGAGCTGCTGGGGTTCGTGGCGTTCTCCCCGGTATTGGACGAGGCAACGATCCTCGCCATCTCCGTACGGTCAGCGCGACAGGGCCAGGGGCTGGGCCGGCAGATGTTGCGGTACCTGCTGGCAGAACTGGATGCCGTGGGTATCACCCGCGTCCTGCTCGAGGTGCGTGTATCCAACGCGGCGGCGCAGGCGCTCTATCGACGGTGCGGATTCCGTGAAGATGGACACCGTGCAGACTATTACCCGATACCGGGGGGCAGGGAGGACGCCCTCTTGATGTCGGCAGAGATTTCCGGGGTATCGACATGAATGTACTTGAAACCCAGTGGTGGACGCTCGCGTTGCCACCGGAGTGGTGGGCCGAGGCCGAAGGCGACAGCATTCTCGTGGGCGATCGCGACGAGGTGGGCTGCATCGAAATCAGCACCATCGTGCGCGAGACCGGAGAGTTTTCCGCGGGTGAAGTTGCCGACATTGCACGCGCCGAGGCCGAGGTCGATATGGACTGGTCGGCGGTTTCTCTTGGGGATTTCAGCGGTGTGGCGGGGGCGTTCGAGGAAGAGGGCGACGCGGTACGCGAGTGGTATGTGTCAGTGGGCCCGATGCTCCTGTACATCACCTACAGCTGCGCCAGCGACAACCGCGGCATGGATGACGCGGCCGTCGACCAGATTCTCGATACGCTGATGCTTGTGGACGAGGCGGCGTCCGACTAGGAAATTGTGCCCGTGACCCTGACGCGCTTGGCGCCCTTGACAGGTTTTTCCTTGCGCGCCGCCTGTTCTTTCTCAATCCGCACGTCGCTCACGTTCTCCGATGCGAGGATCAGGCCGGTAAATTTAAAGGCGCCGGGGGGCAGGATGGCCAGCAGGAAAGGCTGGTAGTCGTCGAACAGCACCAGCTTCCAGTCTTGAGCGACGGGACCGAACAACAGATCCATGTTGGCAAACAGCGCGCCGGTGCCCACCAGTTCACGTGCGGCGCCTAGCAACACCAGCACCAGCGCGAAGCCCACGCCCATGATGAAACCATCGTAGAGCGCCGGACCGATCGAGTTCTTCGCGGCAAAGCCGTCAGCGCGACCCAGGATGACGCAGTTGGTCGTGATCAGCGGCAGGAAGATGCCGAGAATCTGGTACAGCTCGTAGGTGTATGCCTGCATGAGCAGTTCAATACAGGTTACTGCCGCCGCGATGATCATGACAAACGCGGGCAGCCGTACCGCGTCGGATACGATATTGCGGATCAGGGAAACGGCGGTATTGGAGCAGACCAGGACCACGATCGTTGCCAGGCCCAGCCCGATGGCATTGACCACGCTGCCCGTAACCGCCAGTAGCGGACACAAGCCCAGCAGTTGCACGATGGCCGGGTTGTTTTTCCACAGGCCGTTGAGCGACAGGTCGGCATAGCTCACGTTCGCCATCAGGTTGACCCTCCAGAATTGCTCTCGCTCCGGGGTGCGAACAGCGTCTTGTGATTATCCTGCGCGTATTCCAGCGCCCTTGCAACGGCTGCTACCACGGCGCGTGGCGTGATCGTTGCGCCGGTGAACTGGTCGAAGACGCCCTTGTCTTTTTTTACAGCCCACAGTTGCCGGACGGGATCGCCCAGGGAGCGTCCGGTGAAATCCAGGATCCAGTCGTCTTTTTTCAGATCGACCTTGTCACCCAGCCCGGGCGTTTCGCGGTGGCTCAGGGCGCGTACGCCCGCGATGGTGCCGTCGGCGTTGACGCCCACGATCAGTTCGATTTCGCCGGTGTAGCCGTCCGGCGCGACAACCGGCAGGATGGCGGTGACTGCGCTGTCGCCGCGCCGCGCGATATAAATGGATTTCTCACCGAGCAGGTGCAGACCGGGAGCTTCCGGGCCCACGGGGAGGGTGTCGTCCAGCATCGAGTTGTCGTGACGGTCGCGGGGCACGATTTCGAGCAGCGCTCTCTCTTCCGCGCGGCGTTTTTCCTGGGCGATCTTGTCTTTGGTCGTGAGGAAGGTGCCGGTAATCAGCAGCGTCGTGCAGACGGCAAAGAGGCCCAGCAAAATGCTGTTGCGGGTAATCGACTGGCCCAGCATCAGGATTTACCCCCGGCGTGACCGTACGTCCTGGGCTGCGTGTAGTGATCGATGAACGGCGCGCAGAAGTTCATGATGAGCACCGCAAATGCGACGGCATCCGGGTAGTTACCCCTGACGCGGATGACATAGATCAACACTCCGATCGCCGCCCCGTAAATCAGTCGACCGCGTACAGAGACGGCGGAGCTGACCGGGTCAGTGACGATAAAGAATGCGCCGAACATGGTCGCGCCGCTGAGCAGGTGAAACAGCGGTGAGCCGCCCGAGGCCGAACTGCCGCCATCATAGAACAGGGCGGCCATGATGCTCAGGCTCGCGAGCATGGCGACCGGCGCATGCCAGGTAAATATGCGCTTGTAGAGCAGCCACAGACCGCCGGCGAGGAATGCCAGGTTCGCCCACTCCCAGCCGATACCGGCCCAGCGTCCGAACTGCGGAGTTTGCTCCCACAGGTCTTCCACCAGCAGGCTGGTGTTCTGTTTCATGATATCCAGCGGCGTCGCCATGGTTGTGCCGTCGAAGCCGGCCGGAAAGAAGCAGGCCTGGATGGCCTCCCACAGGCCGGGCACTTCGCCGACGCCGCGCGGTGGCGCCCACGCGGTCATCTGGACCGGGAATGAGATCAGCAGCACGACATAACCGACCATGGCCGGATTGAACGGGTTGTAGCCCAGGCCGCCGTAGAGCTGCTTGCCCAGCAGTACCGCGCTGGCAATGCCCACCGCCACCAGCCACCAGGGCGAGTAAGGTGGCAGCGCTATGCAGAGCAGAAAGGCGGTGACCAGCACGCTGCAGTCTTTCAGGTAAAAGCCGAGGGGACGTCCGCGCAGTTTCAGGGCAAGCGCCTCGCAGGCGATGGCGACGAGGCTGCCCCAGAGAATGTTGACCAGCGTGCCGAAGCCGAAAAAATGGGTCAGGACGACAATGCCCGGTACGGTGGCCAGCAGTACGTTCTGCATGACCCGCTGGGTGCTCATGGGCCCGTGTGCATGGGGTGACGTGATGCGCAGCAGTGCCATGTTATGCGTTCTCCTGCGAATTCACCGCCAGCTCAGCCTCGGCGACCTTGTCTTTCAGACGCGCCACTGTGGCTTCCAGCGCCTCGATAATTTTGTCTTCCTCACCGCTTTCGCGGCTTTCCTTGAGTTTCTGTTCCGAGCGGGTGAGGCGCGTCTGAAGTTTCTCCAGCTGTGTCCGCGCTTTCTCTGCGGGACTCATCGATTCTTCTGCCGCCCGTGCCGCCATTGCCTTGGCGATCGCCTGCTGGGCAGCGTCCGCCGGTGCGTCGTCGGCCGTTGGCGTTGTTTCGGCAGGGACCTTTTCCCGGTAGGCCGCCAGTGCGGCGCGCGCCTTGTCGAGTTTCTCGCGAGTCTTGTCCACGCCCGTTTGCAGAGCGTCGACAAGGTCGCTGCCCTCGGCTTTCGCCGCGGCGAGTTTTTCCTCTGCGGTCGCCAGCCGTTTCTCGGTAGACACTACGGCCTGCTCAAGCTTTTCGCCCTCGTCCATCGCGCCGCCAGCGCCGGCCTGTTCGGCTTTTTTGGCCTTGGCCCGTTCGATCGCGGCGGCAATTGGATCCTCGGCGGTCTCACCTTCGCCGGCCACCTGTTGGGCCCGCGCCTCGGCTGCTTTCTTGCGCGCGATACGCTTGGCTTCCTTCTCGGCTTCTTCCTGCTCGAGCCGCGCCTGGCGCGCCTCGAAGCGAACACGCGAGTGCTCCGCTTTTTCGTGATCCTTGCGCAGTTGAACAATTTCGGCCTTGGAGGCCCGGTAGTACTGCACCAGTGGAATATGGCTCGGGCAGACATAGGAGCAGGCGCCGCACTCGATGCAGTCGAACAGGTGGTGTTCCTCGAGCTTGTCGTGTTCCTTGCCCTGGGCGAACCAGAACAGCTGTTGCGGCAGCAGACTGGCGGGACATGCCTCGGCGCACATGCCGCACCGAATGCAGGCCTGCGCCGGCGGCGGCGTTGGCAGTTCGCTTTCAGTCGGCGCCAGGATGCAGTTCGTGGTCTTTACCACCGGCACGCTGATATCCGGTACGGTGAATCCCATCATGGGGCCGCCCATTACGACGCGGTTGGTTTTTTCCGGATGGTAGCCCGCTTTCTCCAGCAGGTAGCGCATGGGCGTACCGAGCAATACGTGGTAATTGCCGGGCCGGTCCACCCCGTCACCGGTAACGGTTGTGATGCGGGAGATCAGGGGCTTGCCGTGTACGATGGCCTCGTGAATAGCGACCGTGCTGCCGATGTTCTGGCAGACCACGCCGATGTCGGAGGGCAGTCCACCGCTGGGAACCTGCTTGCCGGTCAGGATCTCGATCAGTTGTTTTTCACCGCCCGAAGGGTACTTGGTGGGGAAGACAACGATCTCGATGTCAGTTCCCTCTGCGGCCTTGCGCAGTGCCGCAATCCCCTCTGGCTTGTTGTCCTCGACACCGATCAGCGTTTCGTCCGGGCCGATCAGGTGGGTGAGCACGAGTGCGCCGTCGATGATATCCCGGGCTTTCTCGCGCATCAGGATGTCATCGGCGGTGATGTAGGGTTCGCACTCAGTCCCGTTGATGATCAGGGTCTGGATCTGGGTATCCGGTTTTACCGACAGCTTGACCGCGGAGGGGAAGCCCGCGCCTCCCATACCTGCGATGCCCGCGTTGCGGATCGCCTCGACCAGCTCGCGCTTGTCCAGCGCCTTGTAGTCGGCGATTGCGTGCAGGTCGATCCACTCGTCCTGGCCGTCACTGCGAATCACCACGCACGGCGCTGTGTGCCCAGACACGTGCGCCACCAGCCTGTCCTCAATGGCGACGATCTCACCTGACGTCGGCGCATGCTTGGGCACGCTGACAAAACCGGCTGCCTCGGCAATTACCTGACCCTTGAGGACGCGATCGCCGACCGCGACTACCGGTACGGCCGGTGCGCCGATGTGTTGCGACAGGGGAATAACCAGTTCGTCGGGGATGCCGGCCTCGGTAATGGGTTGACCCACCGATTGATGCTTGTTCTCGGCGGGGTGGATGCCGCCGTGGAAGTCGAAAATTTTCCTCATGCAGCCTGGTCCCGCGATGAATTACTCGCGTCGGTCGCGATGATATCCAGGTTGCGACTGACCGGGTCGGGCAAAGACCAGTGCCACGTCTGCAGTGATTCTTCCGGATAGATCATGTCGATGCAGTCAACTGGACACGGTTCGACGCACAGGTCGCAACCGGTGCACTCACTGGTGATAACGGTGTGCAGCTGTTTGGCGGCGCCGAGGATGGCGGCAACGGGGCAGGCCTGGATACATTTGGTGCAGCCGATACATTCGTCCTCGCGGATATAGGCCACGCCTGCGACGGGCTTTTCCTCGCCGTGCGATTCGTCCAGCGGCATGGGTTCAACGTCGAGCAGGTCTGCCAGTGCCTGGATGCCCGCTTCACCACCCGGGGGACACTTGTTGATATCCTCGCCATTGGCAATAGCCTCGGCGTAGGGACGGCAGCCGGGGTAGCCGCACTGTCCGCATTGTGTCTGCGGGAGAATGTCGTTGATCTGGTCGGCGATCGGGTTGCCCTCGGTCTTGAAGCGCACCGCGGCGAACCCCAGCAGCGCGCCGAAGACAGCACCCATGCCGACCAGTGCAAAGACGGCGGCCAGGAGCGGGTATTGCAGCAACAGATCGACCACGATTTCTCTACACCAGCCCAGCGAAACCCATGAATGCCAACGACATCAGCCCGGCGGTAATCATGCCGATCGCGGCACCCTTGAACGGTACGGGCACATCGGCCACGGCCAGGCGTTCGCGCATCGCGGCAAACAACACCAGTACCAGCGAAAAACCCACTGCGGCGCCAAAACCGTAGAGCAGCGATTGCATGAAGGTGTGGTCCTTGCTGAGATTCAACAGGGCCACGCCCAGTACGGCGCAGTTGGTGGTGATCAGTGGCAGGTAGACGCCCAGCACCCGGTAGAGTAGCGGGCTCGTCTTGCGAACGACCATCTCGGTGAATTGCACCACCACCGCGATCACCAGGATGAAGGCAATGGTTTGGAGGTAGCCGAGGCCCAGGGGGTGGAGCAGGAAGTGGTAGGTCAGGTTCGAGAGGGGCGAGGCGAGGGTCAGGACGAAGGTGGTGGCCATTGACATGCCCATCGCCGTTTCAAGCTTGTTGGACACACCCATGAACGGACACAGCCCCAGGAACTGTACCAGTACGAAGTTGTTTACCAGGATGGCCCCGATCAACAATATGGAATAGTCAGCCAGCATGCTTCTCTCTAGTGCTGCCCGGTAAGGACGCTTGGTTGTCGCCGGGCGCGTATTTTACCCGCCGTGGCCCCGAAAAAGGTTCAAAATCACAGACTAATAACCATTAGTCTGGCCGCCGCGCGCCGGTTATTTTACCTGCATTCCCGGCGTTGCGCCCGCGTGGGGCTCCAGCAGGTAGATGTCGTCTCCACCCGGTCCGGCGGCCAGCACCATGCCTTCCGATACCCCGAACCGCATCTTGCGCGGCGCGAGATTGGCAACCAGTACCGTCAGCTTGCCCACCAGGTCTTCAGGTGCGTAGGCCGACTTGATGCCCGAAAAGACCTGCCTTACGGGTTCGTCCTCGCCCAGACTCAGGGTCAGGCGGAGCAGTTTGTCAGCGCCTTCCACGGCACTGGCCTCGGTGATCAGTGCGATGCGCAGGTCTACCTTGGCGAAATCTTCAAAGTCGATGTAGTCAGGTTCCTGGACAGGCTCCGCCGGTGCCTCCGGCGCCGCCTCTTTGCCTGCCTCTATCATGGCCTCTACGTCCGCCGGGTCGATTCGGGTCATCAGTGGTTTGAATTTCGCCAGACCGTGGCTCAGCAGCGGACCCTCCAGCGCGGTCCAGTCCAGCGAACACTGCAGGAACGCCTCCGACTTTTCGGCCATGGCGGGCAGAACCGGCTTCAGGTAGGTCAACAGGACGCGGAACAGGTTGATGCCGACGCTGCACACCTCGTGCACCGTAGCCTCGGCCCCTTGTTCCTTTGCCAGTACCCACGGCTTTTTCTCATCGATGTACTGGTTGGCGCGGTCGGCCAGCGCGACGATTTCGCGGATGGCCTTGTTGAACTCGCGCGCCTCGTACAGATCGGCAATGGCATCACCGGCATCAATGAACTGCGCGACCAGTTCCGGCTCGGCGCAGTGCGCTGTCAGGGTGTTGTCGAAGCGCTTGTACAGAAAGCCCGCGCAGCGACTGGCAATGTTCACCACCTTGCCGACGACATCGGCGTTCACCCGCTGGACGAAATCCTCCAGGTTGAGATCGATGTCGTCCACCGATGCGTTGAGCTTCGCCGCGAAGTAGTAGCGCAGGTACTCCGCATCGAGGTGGTCGAGGTAGGTCCTGGCGTTTATAAAGGTGCCGCGGCTCTTGGACATCTTGGTGCCGTTGACCGTGAGGAAACCGTGCGCGTAAATCGCCGTGGGTTCACGCAGCGCGGCGGAGTGCAGCATCGCGGGCCAGAACAGTCCGTGAAAGTTGATGATGTCCTTGCC
>CAYGOX010000021.1:0-3904 GCA_964351485.1 uncultured Halioglobus sp. | reverse complement strand
CCGCCCGGTTGCCAGTAGGCATCGAAGTCTGCGCCCGTGCGCTTGCAATAGTCCATGTGGCTGGCGATGTAGCCGATGGGTGCGTCCAGCCAGACATAAAAGTACTTGTCGGGCGCCCCGGGAATTTCGAACCCGAAGTAGGGCGCATCGCGACTGATATCCCACTCCTGCAGGCCGGCCTCGGTCCACTCGCGCAGTTTGTTGGCGACCTGTGGCTGCAGCCGGTCTGAATCGAGCCACTGTGTGAGCATGGCCTCGAATTCCGGCAGCTTGAAGAAATAGTGCTCGGAGGCTTTTTCAATCGGGGTGGCGCCGGAGATGGCCGAGACGGGATCGATCAGGTCCGCCGGGCTGTAGGTGGCGCCGCAGGCCTCGCAGTTGTCGCCGTACTGGTCCGGAGTCTTGCAGCGCGGACAGGTTCCCTTGATGAACCGGTCTGCCAGGAACAGGTTTTTCTCCGGGTCGAAGGCCTGCGTGATATCCCGGGTTGCGATGTGGCCGTTGTCGCGCAGGCGTTCGTAAATCGTTTCACACCACTGTCGGTTTTCTTCCGAGTGTGTGGTGTGGAAGTTGTCGAAGCTGATCAGGAAGCCGGCACTGTCGCGCTCGTGTTCGCGTTTAATGGTATCGATCTGTTCCTGCGGTGTGATTCCGAGTTTCTCGGCGGTAAGCATGATCGCGGTGCCGTGGGCGTCGTCGGCGCACACGTACAGGCAGTCGTGACCGCGCGAGCGCTGGAAGCGGACCCAGATATCGGTTTGTACCTGCTCCAGCAGGTGGCCCAGGTGCAGCGACCCGTTGGCGTAGGGCAGTGCGCTGGTAACGAGGATTTTTCGGGGTGAACCTGCGGGCATTGCGTCGTCTGTTGCTCGCGAAAAAGGGCGGCCATGATAGCTTCTTTGCGCGTTTTTTTCACCCGCTGCGCTGTGCGGTTGTTGCCATTGTTGTCCTATCGCCCAGTGCCTATACTAGCGGCCCCGTCTCCGGCGCACTGCTGCGCGGCTCACGGGCATACCTCGGACTCTATCAGCGGCGCATCATGAACAGGATCAAGCATATTATCGCCATTGCCTCGGGCAAGGGCGGTGTGGGCAAATCGACCACTGCGGTAAATCTCGCGCTCGCCCTGCAGGCGCAGGGACAGTCGGTCGGCCTGCTCGACGCCGATATTTACGGGCCCAGCCAGCAGCTCATGCTGGGCATCGGGAAGGACGTCCGGCCGCAGCAGCAGGATGAGAAATATCTGTTGCCGGTTGAGGCCTACGGGCTAAAGACCATGTCGATGGGCTACCTGGTGACGGAAAACACGGCGATGGTGTGGCGCGGCCCGATGGCTGCGGGCGCATTGGCGCAAATGCTGGAAAACACGCTGTGGGGCGACCTCGACGTGCTGCTGATCGACCTGCCGCCGGGCACCGGGGATATCCAGCTGACCCTGTCGCAAAAGGCCAGGGTTTCCGGCGCCGTCATCGTCACCACGCCGCAGGACATCGCGCTGCTCGATGCGCGCAAGGGTATCGAGATGTTCCGGAAGGTCGAGGTCCCGGTGCTGGGTGTTATCGAGAACATGTCGGTTCACGTCTGCAGCCAGTGCGGTCATGCCGAGCATATTTTCGGCCGGGAAGGGGGTGAGCGAATCGCCGCTGATTACGGCGTGCCGCTGCTGGCCAGCCTGCCGTTGTCCCTGGCGGTGCGGGAACAGACCGATGCGGGCACGCCGACCTTTGCCGTTGCACCCGAATCCGATGCCGGGCAGGCGTACACTGCCGCGGCCAGGGGTGTACTGGCCGCGCTGGCGGCTGCGTCAGCGGATGTGGTGAAACATTTTCCCGAAATCAGGATTTCCGACGACTAGCGTCGACAAACGCCGCGAAGAGGAGCCCAAGTTGAGCATCAAGTCAGACAAGTGGATACGAAAAATGGCCATCGAGGCGGGCATGATCGAGCCGTTCGAGGCCGGCCAGGTGCGCGAGGACGCGGGGCGCCGACTGATTTCGTACGGCACCAGCAGCTATGGCTATGACGTGCGCTGTTCGCGCGAATTCAAGGTGTTCACGAATATCAATTCAGCGACGGTCGACCCCAAGCGCTTTGACGAGGACAGTTTTGTCGATGTGGTGGGCGATGTCTGTGTGATTCCCCCCAACTCGTTCGCCCTGGCCAGCACCGTGGAGTATTTCCGGATACCGCGCAATGTGCTCACTGTCTGTCTCGGCAAATCGACCTACGCGCGCTGCGGCATTATCGTCAATGTCACGCCGCTCGAACCGGAGTGGGAGGGGCACGTGACCCTCGAATTTTCCAATACCACGACACTGCCCGCCAAGATCTACGCCAACGCGGGTGTCGCCCAGATGCTGTTCTTCGAGTCGGACGAAGTCTGCGAAGTCAGTTACAAGGATCGCGGCGGCAAATACCAGGGCCAGACGGGCGTCACGCTGCCCAAGGCCTGACGCGCACCGGTCAGTCGGTGGCCGGCGGCGTGTATGTCACGCCCTCGGGCGGCAGCCGCTGTCCGTCCAGTTCAGCCGCGTCACCCGCCAGCTTCAGGCGTTTTTCCAGGAACCACTGTGCGGCCAGCGGGTAGATTTCATGCTCGCGTACCTGAACGCGCGCCGCAAGTGTCTGCGCCGTGTCACCGGCGTTGACCGGCACCCTGGCCTGCAGCACCGGCGGGCCGCCGTCCAGTTCCCGGGTGACAAAGTGCACCGTCACGCCGGCCTCGTCGTCACCGGCATCCAGCGCGCGCTGGTGGGTGTTCAGGCCCGGGTAGCGCGGCAACAGTGATGGGTGGACGTTGAGCAGCCTGCCCTGGAAAGCGTCGATAAACACCGGGGTGAGAATGCGCATGAAACCGGCCAGGATGACGAGGTCGACAGAGCGCGGCTCGAGGGCGGCCACCATGGCGGCGTCGAAGTCAGTGCGCTGCTCAAAGTCGCGGTGATTGATGCACAGGGCCTCGATGCCCGCGGCCCGTGCGCGCGTCAGTGCGCCGGCGTCCGGATTGTTGCTCAGGACCAGGCTGATCTGTGCCTTTAATTTGCCGCTGGCGCAGGCGTCGATAAAAGCCTGCAGGTTGGTGCCGTTCCCCGACACCAGGATGGCCAGGCGGGGCAGCGCCTGATCCGTCATGGCAGGAGCTGGACTTCGTTGCTTCCCTGGACGATCTGGCCGATGCGCCAGGTGTTGTGTCCGGCATCGTTGAGCGCGCTGACCGCGGCCGCCTCATCGTCGGCGGCGACGCAAAGCACCATGCCGACACCACAGTTGAAGGTACGGTACATCTCGCGCTGTTCGACGTTGCCCTCCCGCTGCAGCCACGCAAAGACCTCGGGCCATTCCCAACTGCCGGTGTCGATCTGCGCATCGCAGTCGGCGGGAAGTACACGCGGCAGGTTTTCGAGCAGGCCGCCCCCGGTGATATGTGACAGCGCCTTGACGTCGACGTCCTTAAACAGATCGAGCAGGGCCTTGACGTAGATGGTGGTGGGTGCGAGCAGCGTCTGTCCCAGGGTGGACGCGCCCATCGGGGTCGACAGCGGGGCGCCGCTGCGCTCCAGGATTTTCCGGATCAGCGAGAAGCCGTTGGAGTGGGGTCCGCTGCTGGCCATGCCCAGCAGGACATCGCCCGAGGTGACGCGACTGCCGTCGATGATGGCGGATTTTTCCACCACGCCGACGCAGAAGCCGGCCAGGTCGTAGTCCTCGCCCTCGTACATGCCGGGCATTTCCGCCGTTTCACCGCCCACCAGGGCGCAGCCGGCCTGTTCGCAACCGGCGCCGATGCCGGTGACGACGTCGGCCGCCGTGTCCACGTTCAGCGCCCCGGTGGCGTAATAGTCGAGGAACAGCAGGGGCTCGGCGCCGGCGACCACGAGGTCGTTCACGCACATGGCCACCAGGT
>CAYGOX010000020.1:11108-21260 GCA_964351485.1 uncultured Halioglobus sp. | reverse complement strand
TCTCACCCCTGAAAATAAAGCATTTCGCGGCCTTTTCGGTGCGGATGATATGTATTCTGGGAATTATATTTTTCTCTAAAATTCGATAACGGAATAGCAGAACCACTGCGCCGCCGTTGCCCCGAAAAATGCTGCCGGTGTTAACCCCGGTCGCGGCGAACCTGTTCGCGCGGCAGGCTTTCACCCATAATAGCTGCACACGTCGAAACACCACGACCACGGAAGGCCTGGAACACACCGCGATGAAAAAACTCTGGAACGCTGCCGCCACACTCGCCCTGCTCCTGGCAACCGGGCCATGGCTGGGCGGCTGCACCTGCGGGTTCGACTGCAGCAGCGACGATGACGACGAAGCCGCACCTGTCCTGCTGACCCTGCGTTTCGGCGCGGGGCAGATCGAACCGATCAAGGAAGTCGTGTTGAGCATCGACCGCATAGAGCTACGCGGCAGCGCAGGCACCCTGTTGACGGTCGACAACTTTACGATCCCCTCGCTACAGGCAAATGGTGACGGCGTGTTCGCTGTCGATTTGCTGACGCTGGATGCGGCCAACGGCGTGGCCGTATTCACAGACCAGGCGTTCGCCCCCGGTTTCGTGACCAGTATCGACATCTACCTCGACGCGACCGCACCGGACGACTCCTATGTACTGGACGAGAACGACCAGCGCCTGCCGCTGGCGGTCACGGACAACCGGCTGCGCATATCCGGCCGCGAATTCCTCGCCGGCGAGCGCGATTTTGCCATCGACTTTCACCTGGCGAGCGCGCTGCGCCGCAATGCGTCCGACAGCTACCGCCTCGAGGCCGACCAGTTCCGCCTGGTGAACGCGGACCTCTCGGGCACCATCACCGGCACCGTCGACCGGGATCTATTCGACACCACGCCTGACTGCGAGGAAAAATCCGAACCGACAGAAGGCAACCGCGTGTACCTATACGAGGGCACCCTCACAGCTGACGCGCTGGGCGAGCTGCAAAGCGGCGGCGACAACACGCCCTACAGTGTCGCGGTACCCATGGGGTCGGGCGACAACTGGCGCTACACGTTCGGTTTCATACCCACCGGCGATTACACCCTCGCGTTTGCCTGTGACGCGCAGGACGACGATGCCCAGGACGTCGACAACATTGTCATCCCGCAACCGGGCGACCAGGTTGTTAGCCGCACACTCGATAACAGCGGCGACACCGTGTTCTGCGATTTCGAACCCGACACCGTGTGTCCCGCCGAGTAAGCCGCGCCAGCCAACAAATTCCCGATTGTAGTTACCGCACGATTGCAGTAGGTTAAAGCCAGGTTTTTGCTGGTAGCTAACCATGCAACCCATACTGCGCCTGGACGTCGCTGGACAGCCGCGCGGCTGGATCAGCACCAACGAAGCGGTGACCGCCTACGCCAAGGGCGACGTGGTCTACGGCATCGGCGACCTGTTGCCGCCCGTTTACGGCGGGGTGCAGCGCCTCACCGGGCAGCGTTCCAAAATCCTCCTCCAACCCATCGTCGCCATTTCCGGCAAAGTGCCCGGCGGCTTTGTGCCACCACTGTGTAACCGCACGCTGTTCAAACGCGACGATCACCGCTGCCTGTACTGCGGCGACCAGTTCACGCGCGGTGAACTCACCCGCGATCACGTGCTGCCCAAGTCCCGCGGCGGCACCGACCGCTGGGAAAACGTGGTCGCCGCGTGCAAACGCTGCAACTGGCAGAAAGACAACCGCACGCCGGAAGAAGCGCACATGCCGCTGCTGGCCGTGCCGTTCAGTCCGAACCCCTGGGAGTGGCACTTCCTCGCCAAGGATCGCATTCTCGCGGACCAGATGGACTACCTGTCGCAGCGCTTTCGCGCCAAACGCGACTGGGCCGGTTAAACAAGCCAGCGCTTCGGCGCTATACTGCCCCCTTCACCTGCCAGCCGGCGACGGCGGGCAGCGCACGAAGGCATTACAAGGATAAGAGGCCGGCATCATGTCCAGCGAAACTTCCAGCGCGTCGCGCGAGGCAGTGACCTCACTGATTGCGCAGATGAACCGGGCCGTGCTGGGGCAGGAGGACGTCGTGCGCGCATTGACGCTGGCGCTTCTGTGCAACGGCAACGTGTTGCTGGAGGGATTGCCCGGCACTGCCAAGACGCGCTCTATCAAAACACTCGCCGCCCTGCTGGAGGCGAGTCTCGGCCGCATCCAGTTCACCCCCGACCTGCTGCCCTCCGATGTCACCGGCAACGAAATCTACCTGGAAAACCAGGGCAAGGCGGAGCTGACGTTCCAGCCCGGGCCGCTGTTCAACGAGCTGGTGCTCGCGGACGAGATCAATCGCGCCCCGGCCAAGGTGCAATCGGCACTGCTCGAAGCAATGGAAGAACGGCAGATCACCGTTGCCGGCACCACCTACCCGATGCCGGAGCTGTTCATGGTGCTGGCCACGCAGAATCCCATCGAGCAGGAAGGCACCTATCCCCTGCCCGAGGCGCAAATGGATCGTTTCCTGCTGAAAGTCGCCCTCGACTACCCCGAAGCGGATGCGGAGCTGGCCATCGTGCGGCTGTTGCAGATCGAGGAGGCGTCGCAACAGACAGACCTGTCGCCCATTGCGCAGTCGCACATTCTGCAGGCGCGCGACGACATCCACCGCATGGCAGTTTCACAGCCGGTCGAGCAGTACATCGTCGACCTGGTCATGGCCACCCGAAAGCCGCAGGCGTATGGCGACAAGCTGGTCCAGTGGATCGAGACGGGCGCGAGTCCGCGCGCGAGTATCGCGCTGCATCGCGTCTGCCGCGCCAACGCCTGGCTCGAGGGCCGCGCCTATCCCACGCCGGACGATGTGCGCGCCGCGGCGCACCCGGTGCTGCGTCACCGCCTGTTGCGCACCTACGACGCACTGGCCGACCGCGTCTCGGCCGACGCCATCATCGACGAATTGCTGCGCCAGGTCGCGGCCGGCTGAGCGAGCGTGGCCGACGCCCCGGACCCAAGGGTCTACACCTCGCTGCGGGCCCTGGCGCGACTGCGCCACGCCGGCGCCGACTTCAACTACCTGCCGCGCCAGCGCATCGGTTCACTGCTCAGTGGACGCCGTCGTTCGCGCCTGCGCGGCCGCGGGCTGGATTTTGACGAGCTGCGCAATTACCGCCCGGGCGACGACATCCGCACAATGGACTGGCGCGTCACCAACCGCACCGGGCGTCCACACGTGCGCGTGTACAACGAGGAGCGCGACCGGCCCGTAATCGCCGTGGTCGACCAGCGACTGCCGATGTTTTTCGGCAGCGTCGCGCGCATGAAGTCCGTCGTCGCCGCCGAGGTGGCCGCCGTCACCGCGTGGCGCGTATTGGCGGTCGGCGACCGCATTGGCGCCGTGCTGTTCAACGATAAGAAGTGCCTGCATACCCGGCCCACGCGTTCTGATCGTCGCGTGATTGGCTGGCTCGGCGACCTGGCGTCGATGAATAACGCGCTCTCGGTAGAACACCGCCCCGGGGCCGACGCCAATGCCCTGACCGGCGCGCTCGAAACACTCGAACGGCGTATCGGCCACGATCACCTGGTGATACTGATATCGGATTTCTTCGGCTGCGACGAGGCGACTTTCGCTGCCATCCGGCGCATCCGCGCCCACAACGACGTATTGTGCGCGCACGTGTATGACCCGCTGGAGCGCGACATCTCCCAGGCGAGCCAACTGGTGGTGAGCGACGGGCGCTATCAGCTCGAGATCGATCCCGCGCATGAAGACCTCGGCAGTAAATTCGAGGCCAGCTTCGAACACTCGATGCAGCACGTCAGCGCGCAGCTTCGGCGTCACGACATTCCCGTACTGCCAATCAGTACCGTCGAACCGGTCGTCGCGCAGCTGGGCAGACTGCTCAACCACCAGAAGCATCTGCAATGAGTCTGCCACCACTGCCAGAACCCTTCGGCAACAACGCGCTGCGCGGTATGGCCGAAGTGGTGCCGCCGGACAGCGTGAGCTGGTTGCCGCAAACACCCGGCTGGCTGCTCGTGGGCGGGGTGCTGGCTGTATTCGCCGGTCGTTATTGCCTGCGTCGTTTTCGCGCCTGGCACGCGGATCGCTACCGCCGCGAGGCGAAGCGGCGCCTGCAGGCGCTGGATCGTTCCGCCGATGACAACACGTTTCTCGGGGCGCTGAATACGCTGCTGAAGCTGACCGCGATGGCGGCGTATTCGCGCGAACAGGTGGCGCATCTGTCCGGCGAGCAGTGGACACAGTTTCTGAACGCGCACTGTCCCGGCGCGCCCTTTTCCGACCGCGCTGCGCACGCGTTAGTGGAGGGGCTGTACAGCGGCAATGCGCCGGAAGGCGCCGTGAAGGCGGAGCTTGTCACAGCGTCCGCGCTCTGGATCGAGCGCCACCGGCACGCCGACGATGCTTGAGCTGACCTATCCACTGGCGCTGCTGGCCCTGCCATTGCCACTGCTGATGCGCCTGCTGCCGGCCTACCGTGAGAGCCGCGACTCGGTGCGGGTGCCTTTCTTCGACAAGCTGCTGGCGCTGACCGAGCAGGATCCACAAACCGGCTCCGCCATCCTGCGCCGCGACCGCGCACAGCGTTTCCTGGTGGGTTTCATGTGGCTGTGCCTGGTGATCGCGATGGCCAAACCCCAGTGGGTCAGCGAACCCATCGAAGAAAAGAAATCCGGGCGCGACCTGATGGTCGCGGTCGACCTGTCCGGTTCGATGGCGACGCGCGATTTCACCCTGCCCGGCACCGGCGCAGTCAACCGCCTCGACGCGGTGCGCCATGTGCTGCGCGAGCTGGCGGCCCAACGCGCATCGGACCGCCTCGGCCTGATCGTGTTCGGCAGCGCGCCCTACCTGCAAACACCGTTTACCGACGATCACGCGATCTGGTCGGCACTGCTGGACGAGACCGATATCGGCATGGCCGGACAAAGCACAGTGTTCGGCGACGCCATCGGCCTGTCGATCAAGTTGTTCCGCGAAAGCGATTCGGACAACCGCGTGCTCATCGTCCTCACCGACGGCAACGACACCGGCAGCAAGGTGCCGCCGCTGGACGCGGCGCGCGTCGCCGCCGCGAACGACATCCGCATTTACCTCATCGCTATTGGCGACCCGGCGTCGGTGGGCGAGGAAGCGCTGGACATGGCCACCATCGAACGAGTGGCACAACTCACTGGCGGCGCGCACTTCCAGGCACTCGACCGCAACGCCCTCGCCCAGGCCTACGCAACCATCGCCCGCCTCGAGCCGGAGCTGTACGAGACCATCCGCTACCAGACCCGGCAGAGCCTGCATTGGTTGCCCCCGGCGCTGGCACTGTTGCTTTACACGCTGTACCACCTCGGCCGCATGTGGCGACCGGGCAGGCGAACGCAGCCGACGGTGAATCCCGATGCTGCCTGAGGCGGACATCTTCGCCCACTTCCATTTCCTGCGGCCTGGCTTCGCGCTGCTGTTGCTGCCCTGGATTGCCATCCTCGTGCTGCAACGGCGACGCTACCGTGCGCGCGAGCGCTTCGACGGGATTATCGCCACGCACCTGCTGGAACACCTGCGACTGCGCGGTATCGCCGGGAGCTGGTTCAATCCGCGCAGCATTACCACAGTATTCTCGCTGCTCATGCTGGTGGTGCTCATGGGGCCGAGCTGGCGGCAGCAGCCCTCGCCGCTGCATGAAGACGAGGCCGCCCTGGTGATCGCGCTGGACCTGTCCCACTCGATGACACAGAACGATATCCAGCCCACCCGGCTGGACCGCGCGCGCCAGAAGATCGCGGATCTACTCGCGCTGCGTCCGGGCAAGCGCGCCGCGTTGATCGTGTATGCCGGCTCTGCACATACGGTGCTGTCACTCACCACCGACAGCGACATCCTCAACCGCTATCTCGCCGCAGTCAGTGGCGACATCATCCCGCGCGCGGGGAAATTCCCTGAGCACGTGCTGCCGCAGGTCGACCGCATCCTGCGGCAGAACACCGCACCGGCAACACTGGTGTTGTTCACCGACGGACCCGGCGCCGACAGCGCGCAGGCGTTCGAGCGCTATTTCAGCGAGCGCCCCCACCAACTCGTGATCGTCGGTACTGGCACCGAAAACGTGTCCACCGGCAATGCGCCGCTGGAAAAAGCCGCGCTGCAAGCGCTGGCGCGGCGCGCCGGTGGGCACTATGTCGATCTCACCGTGGACGAGCGCGATATGCGCCGGGTAAACCGCCGTATCGACAGTCACTTCGTGGTGCGCCAGGACAGTGCCCTGCCCTGGCACGACAGTGGCTATCTCCTGCTGTTCCCGGCCGCGGCGCTCTTCCTGCTCTGGTTTCGACGCGGCTGGACGCTGACCTGGTCGGTCGTGCTACTGCCGTTGGTGCTGGCAACGCCCGCACCGGGCGCACTGGCCAGCGACGGCGAGTCAGTCGCGCACCCCAACGGCCCCGCGCAGTGGTTTGCCGACCTGTGGCTCACACCGGATCAACAGGGTCGGTTGCTGCTGCAACTGGGGCGCGCCGAACAGGCGGCGCATCGCTTCGAAAACCCACTGTGGAAAGGCATCGCGCACTACTACGCGGGCAACTTCATGCTCGCGGCCGAGTACTTTTCCCGCAGCGAGTCGCCCACTGCCGGGTTCAACGAGGCCAACGCCCGGGCCCACGCACGCGACTACCTGCGCGCGCTGGCCCGCTATGATCGGGTGCTGGCCGCGCAGCCGGAGTTCACCGGCGCCGCAGAGAATCGCGCGCGCGTGCAGGCACTGGTCGACGAGATCAACCGGCTCAGCGCCAGCCAGCAGGACGAACCCGGCGTCAGCAGCGAAGAAAAATCTGCCGATGGCAGCGACCCGATTCCCGCGCAGGGCGCCGATACGCTCGACTGGCAGCGCGAGGCCACTGAGCAATACACCGCAGAGGCGTTGCTGAACGACCCGCAGCTTATCGAGATGTGGCTGCGCGGCGTCAACCACGATCCCACCAACTTCCTGGCCACCAAGTTCAACATGCAACTTGAGGCGCAACCGCCGCGCGAGGTTTCACAGTGATGCGCGCTTGCAAGATGCTCTCGCGCTGGCTGCTGGCGTGGCTGGCCGTTGCCGCACTGCCGGTCGGTGCCGCCTCGCTGAACGACACCGGCCTGTTTCAGATCAACGCCACGGTGCAGTCCGAACAGCAGGTGGTGCCCCGGCAGCACGTGAAACTCGAGATCGAGACCGCCACCAGCGGCTGGTTTGCGCAGGGCACGCGAATCGCCCTGCCCGAAGTTGCGGGCCTGGTCATTCTGCAGAACGAGCCGTTTGCCGCGAACGCCAGCGAGCGGCGCAACGGCGTCACCTGGGTAACGCAGCGCTGGACGCTGGACATCTACCCGCTGCGCGCCGGCTCGTTCAGCATCGGGCCAATCGCGCTTACGGTCGGCGTGCAGACGGGTGACGGCGACGCGCTCAACGGTACGGTCTACACGCAGCCCGTTTCACTTTCCGTCGCGCTGCCAGGAGCACTGGAAGATCTGGAGGAATGGGTCGCCAGTCCTGAATTTACGGTCACCCAGACATTTGACCGAGCACCCGACGCACTTGGCTCGCTAAGCGTAGGCGACGCGGTGGAACAGGTGATCGAGTTCAGTGCAGAGGCTATCCCGGCGATGATGCTGCCGATTTATCCGCAGGCATCCTTCGACGGCCTGGCGACCTACCCGCAGCCGCCGAGCCTGACCAGCCAGAGCAATCGCGGGCGCACCCGCGCGACACGCACCGCCCGTATCGTCTACGTGGTGGAACAGCCGGGTGAGTACCGTCTGCCGGATCGGGACTTTTACTGGTGGAACAGCACTACCGGCGCTCTGGAAATCGTGAGTGTGCCGGGCGTGACGTTGGCAACTGGTGCTGGCTCCGCCCGTGCATCAGACAGCACAGCGATGCTGCATGCGGCAGCGGGTGTGGCAGGTGCAATTATTCTGGTCGCGCTGACCGCCTATGCCTGGCGCCAACGCAAGCGCCATACGCGCGCTACGCGGGCTGTGTCGTGGCTGCGCGGCCGCTGGCGCGCACTGACCGGCCCGGCGCTGCCGGAGCGACTCAACCCCTGAAGTAACGCTGTGGTACGAAGGGCATGCGCGTCACAGTGACCGGCTGCGGTTTGTCCCGCACCGGCACCGTCAGCGACGTGCCCGGTTCGCTCAACGACCGCTCGATGTAGGCCATGGCAATCGGCCCGCCGAAGCTGGCGCCGAACGCGGCCGAACACACTTCTCCCACCTGGCGGCCCTCGCCATCGAGTACGGGCAGGCCGTCGCGCACCGGCCGCTTGCCGTCGACGGCCAGACCCACCCGCGCGAGCGCCGGTTTGTCCGCCATGTTGGCAAGGATTTTATCGGCACCGGGAAAACCTCCGGCCCGCGCTCCGTCTGTGCGGCGTGCCTTGCTGATCGACCACGACAGGCCGGCGGTGACCGGGTCGATCTCCGTGGACAGTTCGTGCCCGTACAGGCACAGGCCCGCTTCGAGGCGAAGAGAATCGCGCGCGCCCAGACCCACCGGCGCCACCTGATCGTGCGCCAGCAGCCGGCGCGCAAACGCCTCGGCGGCCTCACCCGGCAGCGAAATCTCAAACCCGTCCTCGCCGGTATAGCCCGAGCAGGTCACGTGAACCGGCACCTCGTCGATGACCGTGTGCAGGGCGTCCATGAACACCATGTCGGCCACCTCGGGCGCAATCGACGCCATGACCTCGCGCGCTGCCGGACCCTGCAGGGCCAGCAGCGCCTGGTTGTCGAGCACCGTCAGCGATTGTCCGGCCAGGTGTGCTCGCAGGTGTTCGATGTCGCCGGCCTTGCAGCCGGCGTTGACCACAAGGAAAAAGCGGTCGGCAGACCAGCGCGCGATCATCAGGTCGTCGATCACGCCGCCCTGCGCGGTGGTCAGCAGCGCGTAGGTCTGGCGGTTCACCGGCAGGTCGATTACGTCGACCGGCACCAGCGTTTCGAGCCACTGCGCCGCACCCTCGCCTTCGATCACCAGTTGGCCCATGTGCGACACGTCGAACAGGCCGGCTGCGGCGCGGGTGTGCTGGTGCTCCTTGATGATGCCGTCGGTGTACTGCACCGGCATGTCGTAACCGGCAAAGGGCACCATCCGGGCGCCGAGCTCCTGATGTAGTGCGTGCAGCGGCGTGGTCAGCATGGCCAAAGCGCGTCCCCGTAGATCCTGCGAAAAAGAGCGCCACTCTAACCAGCGTGCGCGGGGAGCGCAAGGCAACCGCGCCCGGCCGCACAGACCCCGGTCGGACGCGTCCGGACGCGTTCACACACGCGCGCAAACCGGCCAAATAGCCCTATAGGCACCGGTTTACCGTCGAATACGGGGAATCGCTCGCTGGCACCAAATTTGCTGTTACCCCGGTGGCGACCCGCCAGCGGCTCCGTGACGCCAGGGACGGCAGTGACAGGGAAGTCGACATAGCCGCTGATTCAGCCATGGATGGCGGCGGGTCGCCCCTGTTTTTTTTACCTATGGAATATGCGGAAAACTCCCAAAACAAAACATTTGTTGCTACCGGGTAAATTTGATTTACTCCGCTCGAAAGGTGCTGAAAAAAGCAACCCGCAGACACCTTTATGTTATGTGGTAAGTCATCGGGAGGTGATTTATGGGAGAGCGCAATCAGGAAGCCAGCCAGTCAGACTCGCTGGACGATCTGTTTGAGCCGGTGCTAGGGGATATCGGCGACGACATGCTGCAGGAGATGGCTCCCTTCTCCAGTGAAAAGCAACGGCTGGTCGCGAAACGTCGACTGGCTGAAAAACGGCTGGAAGAAAAACGCCTGCGCGACGAGCTGGGCGACTACGACCTGGAATTCGACGACTACTAAAACCGTCGTCACGTTCTGCCGTGACCCCGGGCGTGCTGCCTATGTGCAAACGCCCACGAATCCGCTACATTGCGCCTGACATTCTTTGAGCGGAGCCCATTGCTTTGCGACGTCCCGTCTGGCTGCTGAGCATGGACTCCGATGAGTTCCAGGCGCCACCTACAACCACTGCCGCCTTAAGCGCCTACTACCGCGCCTACGGCGAGCGAGCGCAACATACCGACATTGAACTGGTGCACTTCCAGAGCGGCTCGGATATCGATGGGTGGCCCCGCCAGTGGTCACGAGATGTGCTGCCCGGTCTGG
>CAYGOX010000020.1:7919-11098 GCA_964351485.1 uncultured Halioglobus sp. | reverse complement strand
AACAGCGCGACGCCACACTCCCGCAACCCATCATCGGTTTTTCTTTCTATACCTGGAACGCGGCGGAGTTCCTGACGCTGGCTGCCGAGCTCAAGGCGCAAGTTCCCGGCGCGCTGATTGTCGCCGGCGGACCGCACGTGCAACAGGCCGAGGACTACCTGGGCACCGAATCGATCGACGTGGTGTTCCACGGCGAGGCGGAAATCACGTTTGCGGAATTTCTCGACTGCACCACGCGCAGTGATTGGCCGTCCATCGCCAGCATCAGCTATTGGCAGGACGGCAAGATTCAGACGACCGCCTCGCGACCCCGCTGCCAGGACCTGGATCGCTTCCCCTCACCGCTCGACGTGTTGACGCTGACCAATGCCGACGGCGAACCGCTGTACGAATCCATCGCGTATGAAACCAGTCGCGGCTGTCCTTTCAAATGCGCGTTCTGCGAATGGGGAACGGGCGCCATCGGCAGCAAGATGTACCAGTGGTCGATGGAACGGGTCCGTTCGGACTGGGAGCGCATCGTGGCCGCGGGCATCAAGGATATCTGGCTGGCCGATTCCAATTTCGGTGCACTGAAACAGGACAAGGCCAAAGCCGAACTGCTGGTCGAACTGAAAGACCGCACCGGGCTGCCGGTGTCCTTCGCCACTTCCTGGTCGAAAAAACACAGCCGGCAGGTGCAGGAGATTGCGCTGCTGTTGCACAGCAAGCAGTTGCTGCCGCACTACCAGCTCGCGCTGCAAACGCTAACCCCCGAGGCGCTGCGCCTCAGCCACCGGCAGAACATGAGTTCCAACGAATACGCGCCCATCGCCAAGAGCATGTCGGAGCAGGGTGTGCCGATTGCCGCCGAACTGATCTGGGGCCTGCCGGGCGACAACCTCGCGGACTTCGAAAAAAATCTCGACGAACTGCTCAGCGTGTTCCCGAACATCAATATCTTTGGCTACACACTGCTGCCGGGCACGGAGTTTTACCGGCGCCGCGACGAATACAAAATCGAAGCGCTACCGGTGGCGGGCTACGGCAAGGCCAAGGGCGAGTACGTGGTGGGCTGTCACACCTTTTCACGCGACGAGGGTGAAGAGGGTTACTTCCTGATCAGCAGCCACATCCTGCTCGTGCACGGCCACATCATGCCGCTCACCACGCGGTTGCTGGCCCTGCGCGGCACCGTGGCGGTGTCCAACCTGTTCCGCGACATCCTGCGCGCGTTGCTGGTTGAACTGGCCGACGAGCTGTCGGATATCGACGCGCACGATCGCATGTGCGTGTACGAGCAGCGCGACCAGATCTACCTCTGCGCGATTGCCCACGAGGCGCGTGTTTACGACGTTATCGCAGCGGCGCTTGAGCAACACCTGGAAGACGCGCCGCAAGAACGCGACGAAGCATTGCGCATTCTGCAACTCGATCGCGCCCTGTGCCCACGTGAGGGCAGCGAGCGCGAACTCACGCTCTCCTTCGATTACGACGTGCAGGACGCGCTGAACAAGCTCGGCGCAATGGAATTGCCCCAGCTGGGCGGTAGCGGAGATTGGTCGGCGCGCGTGCATCACCCCGGCGGGGTGGGCGACATCCTGTTGGTCGCGGACGGCGGCAGCTGGCTCAAGGGTTCGCTGATTGAGGTGCAGGGCACAGCGCAGGACCCGCTGCGTATCGCCACCGCCTGACGGTTTACTTTGTCAGCAGTGTAGAGCCTTCAGCGGCCGAGCGCTGCGCGCAGCTGCACCATGCCACCCTCACTGGTTTCGAAACTGCCGTGCTCGGTAATGAGCGCGCTCACCAGCGTTGCCGGAGTGACGTCAAACGCCTGGTTCAACGCCGTGCTATCGGCCGCGGCCAGACTGACGTGGTGTAACTCTCCGGCCGGATTCATGCCGGCGATGGACAGCAGCTCCGAGCCGTCGCGTTCCTCGATAGGAATGTCGTCGCCGGTTGCGCAGGTCCAGTCGATGGTCGACTGCGGCAGCGCCACGTAAAACGGCACGCCGTTATCGCGCGCGGCCAGCGCCTTGAGGTAGGTGCCGATCTTGTTGCAGACATCGCCGTTGGCGGCGGTGCGATCGCTGCCGACGATCACGCAGTCCACCCTGCCCTGGCGCATCAGCTGGCCACAGCTGTTGTCCGACACGATGGTGCAGGGCACGCCGGCGCGCTGCAGTTCCCAGGCAGTCAGGTTCGTGCCCTGATTGCGCGGCCGCGTCTCCGACACCCAGACATGCACCGGCAGTCCCGCCTCGTGCGCCTTGTAGATGGGCGCAAGCGCCGTGCCCCACTGGATCGTGGCGAGCCACCCGGCGTTGCAATGGGTCATCACATTAAGCACATCGCCGTACTCGATCGCGCGCAACAACTGCGCGCCGTGCAACCCGATATTCTCGCAGTGGGCAATATCCTCAGCCCGCAGCGCCACGGCCTTCGCCAGCGCCGCCTCCCCCCGCAATTCGGGGGACAGTTTACTTATCTCGTCCGCTACCTGCCCCACCGCCCAGCGCAAGTTGACGGCCGTGGGCCGCGTCGCCAGCAATTTCTGCGAGGCCAGCGCGATCGCCCTGTCCGAAGGGTCGGTAGCCACGGCCTGTGCCAACCCAAACGCAGCCGTGATACCAATCAGCGGCGCGCCGCGCACCAGCATGTCGGCGATGGCGTGGCAGTAGTCGTCCAGCTCACGCAACTGGCACCACTTGAGCTGATGCGGCAGGAGGGTCTGGTCGATGATTTCGGTGCAGGCCTCCTGGGCATTCCAGCGCAGACTGCAGAGGTCATCCGATGTGAACATGGTGTATTCCAAATACCTGCTGCGCGTGGGGTTTTATGTGGTTTCCTGCGCGCTCGCTTTACAGGGCCGCACATTGTAAACCAGCCGGCGGGACGGTATCTAACTGCATTGCCGCGATTTGTGAATGATCCAGAGCGCGCGCCAGCAATAACCTGCGCCGGCCGGCAAGGCCTGCTAAACTGCCGCCCTACCTGGCCGACAGCGCTCTACACTTTGTCTCAACCCGTGTCCCTACCCGTCTCCGACATCAGCCCGTCACACGACTGGCAGCACGCGCTTCGCACGATGATCACTGACGGCGCTGCCCTGCTCGCATTGCTGGACCTGGACCCGCAGTCTGTCGGCCTGTCCGAAGAGGCCGCCGCAGGTTTCGGTATCCGGGTGACAAGAAGTTTCG
>CAYGOX010000020.1:0-7909 GCA_964351485.1 uncultured Halioglobus sp. | reverse complement strand
GAACAGGATGCAGCGCGGCGACCCGCAGGACCCCCTGCTGCGCCAGGTGCTGGCCAGCGCGCAAGAGCTGCTGCCGCAGCCGGGCTTCGATGCAGACCCGGTGGGGGAGCAGGACCACGCCAACCCGGTGCCGGGGCTGCTCCACAAGTACCACGGCCGCGTACTGCTGCTGGTCACCGGTGCCTGCGCGATTCACTGTCGCTACTGTTTTCGGCGGCACTTTCCCTACGACGCCAATCGCAACAGTCGCGAGACATGGGACCGCGCACTCGACTACATCGAGGCAGACTCGTCCATTACAGAGGTGATCTTCAGCGGCGGTGATCCACTCATGGCCTCCGATGCGCAGCTTGCCGACCTTGTTGCGCGGCTGGCGCGGATACCGCAGCTGCGCCGTCTGCGCATCCATACCCGCCTGCCGATCGTGTTGCCCGAGCGCGTCACCAAAGGCCTGCTGCAGGCGATCTCACACCCGTCGCTGCGAACCACCGTGGTCGTACACGCCAATCACGCCAATGAAATCGACAAGTCTGTGCGCATCGCGCTCCACTCGTTGCGCGACGCCAGCATCACCGTGCTCAACCAGGCCGTGTTACTTGCCGACATCAATGACACACTCGACACCCAGGCCGCGCTGAGCGAAACACTGTTCGATGCCGGCGTGCTGCCCTACTACCTGCACCTGCTGGACAAGGTCAGCGGCGCGGCGCACTTCGACGTCGACGCCAGTAAGGCCAAAACACTGCACGCGCAACTTGGTGCGCGCCTGCCCGGCTATCTCGTACCGCGCCTGGTGACAGAACAGGCAGGCGAACCCGGCAAGACAGTCCTGCGCTGAGCCCTGCCTGCCGGCAAAAAAAATGGCGCCACCAGGGCGCCATCGTACTTGCCATCACGCGGATCAGTTCCAGTTCGGCGGTACATCTTTGCCGACATCGGTGATGCTGACAAACCCGTGGTTAAACGCATCCCAGTCGTCGAGGATATTGGTTTCCGTCGATGCACAATTTTGCAGGAAGGGGCTGCGGCCATTGGTGGACTGCGCCGTTACCGTGTCCAGTGCACCACGCGGTGACAACCCCGGATCACAGGTCGGGATGTTGATACTCAGCACATTCACCACGCCGTAGATCTCACGCCCGAGCCGCCAATCCTCAAGCAGCGCCATTGTGGCCGCCACACCGGCGGGGAAATCCGGCTCGACGAGAATACCGCCCTGGCTTGTCGCAATAGACGGCACACCTTTGCGCCGCGCGGTGCGCGCCGCGCCGACCGTACCCGACAGGGCGCTGAGCGGACCGATGTTCTGCCCTTCGTTGATACCGCTGATCACGATATCGGGCGACAGGAAAAGCGTGTCTAACGCGTAGATAACCGAATCGGCCGGTGAGCCTGACCCATTGCGCGGCGGGTTGGGATCGGTGCTTGCCACAGCAGTTGCGCTGCGCCCGCTAAGCGTCGTCACCGGGCTACCGGAAATTGTAAACGGCGGCTGCGTTGTCGCGTCACTGGAGCCCGATTGCTCATCCAGTGGCGCCACCACGTCGATCAGCACATTGGGCAACCCGTGTAGGGCTTCCACGATGGCGTCGATGCCATGGGAGCTGTAGCCGTCGTCATTGGTGACGAGAATCTTGAACGGCTGGGTATGGCTCGCGGTGTAACACGCATCTGTGGTGCTGCCGAGCGTAACACCCGGCGCAAGACAGGGGTGCGCTGCAGCAAACACATCCGGATGGTTCTGGTAACCGCGCACCACCCAGGCCTGCAGCCACCAGGCGCTGTTGGCCGCATCAAATGTCCACTCGTCGCGATCTCCGGCGAACCCCGAGGGCGGCAGCTCCGCCACACCACCCGTTGCCCAGGCAATGCCCACCAGCCGCGAGGTTGGCAGCGACCCATCAAACAACAGGACATTGGGCTTGGCCGGGTTGAACGGCGCCAGCGGTGTAATTGCGTAGGCACTGCCGATGCTGTTCTGCACAGCGTTGGTCACTGCCGTGGCTCCGGCCGCCTGGTATTTAGCCAGGGTCTGGAACTGGTAGGCGCTCTCCAGGCCGAGGTCGATCTTGAACGAGAAATCCAGACATTGCTGGGTAGTCAGGTTCGGCGGCCCCTGGCACCACCAGGGCAAGCCGCCCCCGGACTGGATCAGGCGATGCGCCGCGGTCGTATAACAACCGGACAGCGCGAGACACAACAGGAGGACCAGCCAGCGGCCCGAAAACAGACGTGGTGCGGTTAGAACACGGCGTACTAAAGCAATACTAGTCATCGTTTTTATCCTTATTGGAAACCTCTAGCGGCAAAGCGACAGGCGTGCAAGAATCACACCATCATAATAATTTCAAAGGGTTGCAAGCGCCCATCGGCTCCACTGTCATCAAACTGTAAACTTTACTGACAGGGCCCGGACACGCAAGTCCCGTCCCGGCCGCCCGGAGGGCAACACAGACACGTATGTCGAAGGCCAGTCCATACCGCGAAGACATCGATGGCTTGCGCGCCATATCGGTGCTGGTCATCCTGCTGTTCCACCTCCAGCTCCCGGCGTTCGAAGGCGGTTTTATCGGGGTCGATGTGTTCTTCGTGGTCTCGGGCTTCCTCATCACGGCCCTGATTACCGCAGCGCTGGAGGAGCAACAATTCTCCTTCCGCGATTTCTATGTGCGCCGTATCGCCCGCCTGCTCCCCGCGCTGATCGTCGTGGTTGCGCTGTCGCTGCTTGCGGCCACCTACATCCAGCAACCCGACGCCCTGATACACACTGCAAAGCAGTCACTGGCCGCCATCTTCTCGGTGAGCAACGTGTTCTTCTGGCTACAGGCGAGTTACTGGGCACCCGCCGCCGAGAACTACGCACTGCTGCACACCTGGTCGCTGGGTGTGGAAGAACAGTTTTACCTTGTGTACCCCGTCATCCTCGTGCTGTGCTTTCGCTTCGGCGGCAAGCGGGGCGTGGTCGGGATCCTCGTGCTGATCACACTGGTCAGCTTTTACGGTTTTGAACAACACCGACTGCAACACGCTACCGCAACGTTCTACCTCACGCCGTACCGCATGTACGAATTCTCCATCGGCGGTCTCGCGGCACTGCTGCGCCCTCGCTTGTCGTTGTTCACCGGAACGCCGCTTGCTTCTGGTCTTGCCACAATCCTGGGCATCGCGCTGGTTCTTTTCAGCACACTGGCCCTGAACGAATTTTCCTACCTGCTGAACGCGTACCTCATGTGGGTACCGCTGACGGGCGCCGTACTGACCCTTCTGGCAGGCCCGTCTCCAGTAGCCGCGCAACTTCTGCAGAATCGCGTGATGTTATGGCTGGGCAAAACCTCCTACTCCATCTACCTCGTGCACTGGCCAATCATTACCCTGTATCGCTACCTGTATGGCGCGTCGCTGTCCTATACCGAGCAGGTGATACTGTTGATCGTCATCCTGGCGTGCAGTGAATTGCTGTGCCGCTTTGTGGAACGCGGCTTTCGTCTACAGGGGCAGAACGGACGCACCGCGTTCGGGTTCACCCGACGACGGGTGCTGCAGTCGGTGGCGATCAGTCTCCTGGCAGTCACCGGGCTCTCTGCGCTACTCCAGTACAGCGGCGGCCTGCCCGGACGCATACCGCCAGAGGCCCGTTCACTGCTGGCGCTGCGCCCGGCCGGGCCGGCAAATACGCTTCCTCGAGCGCAATTGCCTGCCCTACTCCCAGGAACTGTGCGGTGAGCGCGATCCGCAGCGACAAAACATTTTGCTGCTGGGAGACTCCCGCGCGCTGGACCTCTATGTCGCACTGCGCCACGCCTACCCACAAGCCAGTGTCCGCGCCTCATACGCCATGGGCTGCGCGCCAGTGTTTTCCAGCAGCGCGAGTATCAGTCACTTTTTCGCTGACTGCGCGTCATTCAACAAGCAGCGGCTGCAAAAAGCCCTGGAGTCACCGGACGACGACATTATTTTCCTGGCGCAGGCATTCAATCAGTGGCGCAATGAGGCGATTCTCGAAACCGTGGCCACCCTCAGAGAGGCCGGCAAGCAGGTTTGGGTGCTGGGCGATTTTCGAATGATCAAACAGTTCAGCCCGATCGAAATTACCATTGACCAGATACGTTTCAGAAGTCGCTTCGGACAGGTCGAAGATTTTCTTGTCGACACTCCCTTCGCGCTGGATGAAACACTGGGCGAGGAGATGGAAGCACTCGGTGCTCGCTACATCTCCAACAAGCCGTTCTTTTTCGACGGCCAATACCGCTTCAGCGATGCGACGTCGGGGGAGCTGTATACCAACGACGGCAAACACCTGACGAATTACGGCGCGGCGCGCTTCGGCGACTACCTGCGCATCCATCACCCACTGCCGAACTAGACTGCGCGTTCTCGATCAACGCATCAACCGCGCCTTTACCTGGCGCACGCGCGCGCGAGCAACGGGCACCGGCTCGTCAAAGCCATCCACCACGAGCTGGTAACGACGACGGCGCGTAAGCATCGACACCACCGCGTCGATATTGACAAGGTAACTACGATGCACGCGCATAAAATGACCCTGGTCCAACCTGTCGCCAAATGCATCCAGGCTCACATCCGATATCACGGTTGCCACGCCATGGACGGCTGCGCCCTCGGCAGACAGGTGTACACGGCGATAGCGCCCCAGCCCCTCTATCAGCAGCACATGGCGCGCGGCGATAACTCGCTGGCTACCGCTGTCGTGCAGAACCAGCTGTCCGCCGCCGGAGTCCGACTCCGGCGCTGCCTCGGCGTACAGGTCGCGCTGGCGCAGTATCTTCGCCACGCATTTTTCCAGGGCGGAGGGACGTACCGGTTTCATAAGGTAGTCGATGGCGTGCGTCTCGAAGGCCGCCAGCGCGTGCTGATGATGGGCAGTTACGAAGACCAGCTGATACGCCAGTGAGCGCGTGGCCCGCGCTACCGAAAGACCATCGAGACCGGGCATGTCGATGTCCAGAAATACGATGTCTGGCGTGGCGCGCTCGATGGTGTCTATGGCCGTCCTGCCGTCACCGGCCTCGGCGACAATCTCGAAGCCGCCAACCGAATCAAGGACGTCACCCAGTGCCGCCCGAGCCGCCGGCTCGTCATCAATGATTGCAACGCGCATTGCCGAAGCCGATGCCATAGCGTGGCCGCTACGCCGTCACCCGGTGATCACTGGCGACCTGCGGCAGGCGCACGATCATCTCACCGCCAGCGTTTGACGAAGTGAACGTCATGCGCCCGCGCCCCGGGTAGTGTGAGGACAGCGTTTCGCTGACAATCCGGAAACCGCTGCCTCGCTGCACCGCGCCATGATCGACGCGCGGCCCGTTGTCCTTCACCTTCAAAACCAGCTGATTGCCGACCAGGCGCACGTCGACGAGAACGGTCGTCACGTCCGTGGCATTGGCAACCACGTGCTTGACCGCATTTTCAACAATCGGCTGCAACAGCAGCGCGGGAATGGGGATGGCCTCGCAGTCGGCTGCCACCTGCACGTCGAACTCGAGACGATCGGGAAAACGCTTCTGCTGCAACCCGAGGTACAACGTGGCCAGGCGTACCTCCTCGCGCACGGTTATGAACTCGGCGTCCGCCGCCTTCATACTTTCGCGTAACAAATCGGCCAGGTCATAGACGATCTCGCGCGCTGTATCAGGATCGCGCTTGATCTCTGAGGCCAGCAAATTCAGCGTGTTGAACAGGAAGTGTGGATTGCTCTGCGAGCGCAGCAGGTTGATTCGCGCCTGGCGCAGGTTGAGCTGCGTATTGAAGTGCTGTTCGCGCTGGACAAGGAAGGTTTTTACGGCGACATAGAGCGTGATTTCGAGGAGCAACAACACCGCGGGTACCACGTTAAGCTGCGGTACGTTTTCCACCACGGGTTTTTCAAAAGAGGGCAGCGTGAGGAATATCAGAACGAAGAAAACGCCCACGTGAACAAACAACTGCGGAAAGAAGCGCACCTCGGCCAGCGCGCGGGGAAAGCGCGCCTCCAGCAACGCCACAATGACAAACACCGCCGCGAACGAGGAGAAGAACCGGACGGCGATGGCAAACATGGGCGCCTGGTCCATCACACCGAACCGCGTGAAAATGGTAGCCACAAACAACAGGTTGAACACTGGCCAGAGCAATACGAAAAACACACCGAGCACCGCCTTGCGGCGCCAGTCACGACCCAGCGACGCGAGCGGTGGTGTATTGGACAGCGTTTCGCTTTTCATGGGTATAAGAGTAACCCATCCTGGCGAACATGCGACAACCATTGCGTACCGTTCGAACGCGGAAGTGGCGCGTTCAGTCGCGGGGCATTGGCACTTAATGGGCGCAGCCACTAGGGTAGGGAGGAATCAGCTCAAAAGGCGGTATAACCATGCCTACCAAAGCCCTGACCCCGCTCCTGCTCGCCCTGGTCATCCTGGCCGGCTGCAGTGACGGTACCGATATTGTCGCCCCGGTAAACGAACCATTTGACGACTGCTTCCTGCCCGAGGACGCCGTGACCGTCATGGCCAGCACCACGGGTATAGGCTTTGTCCGCACCCCCGATGCGTGTTTCGACAACCTCGCAAACTTCCCCTTCGCGCCCAACTATGCCGATATCGACGGAATGCGCATGCATTACGTGGACGAGGGCCCAGACGACGGCGAGGTCATTCTCATGCTCCACGGCCAGCCGAGCTGGTCCTATCTGTATCGCAAGATGATCCCTGTGCTCGTCGAAGCGGGCTACCGCGTGATCGCAGCGGACCACATCGGCATGGGGCGCTCCGACAAGCCCATCGACCCACGCACCCACGAGTACGAACAGCAGGTAGCGTGGAACAAGGCGTTCATCGAGGCCCTGGACCTGACGAACATCACGTTCTTCGTGCAGGACTGGGGCAGCCTCATCGGCCTGCGCGTGGCCGGGGACATGCCCGAGCGAACCGCACGCATCGTGCTGGCCAACGGCACGCTGCCGCCGCTTACCGCCGCAATCAACCCCTTCCGGCGGCCCGTGTACGAACTGGACGAATCACAACCGGAAACGTTCGAGTTTTTTGCGTCGCGTTCGCGCGACCGCGTGGAAGGCTTTCAGCAATGGATCGACTGGGCAGCCTCTGCCCCGCTGCTGTTCGCCGCCGACGTCCTACAACTGGGCTCCACAATCGAGCTGACCGAGGCCGAACTGGCCGCATACAACGCGCCTTATCCTAGCGAGATTTATCGCGCGGCGATTCGAGCCTTCCCCTCCATGGTCGCCACCATCAACGGCGCACAATTACCTGCACTGGAAGCCCTGGCGCGTTTCGACCGGCCCTTTCTCTCGCTGGCCGGTGAACGCGATCCCAACCTTGGCTCGCAGGCCACGCAGAACGAGTGGATCATGCGCGTGCCCGGCGCCGAGGGGCAGCCTCACGCCCGCTATGACGCCGGCCATTTCATCCAGGAGGACGTGGGCAAAACCATGGCGGCGGACGTTGTCGCATTTATGCAGAACAATCCGATACCGTCTCCGCTGCCACTCTACGGCCTGCGCTATTGCGAGATATTGCTGCTGGAAGAAATTGGGGAAACACCCACTGCACTGGTGTACAACACCATCGGCCTCAACGACTGCCCACAGTCGCAGTGGGACGCCATCGACGCCAGCGCACTCGCAGAGCAATTGGGCGTCGCAGTAGCCGCCAGGAACGGGCCGCGCTTCTGGTTAATGGACCTGATCCGACCCGGCGAGGGCAGCACCGGCGTCGGCATTATCCCCGGCGCGGGTGAGGTGGAAACCTTTGGCGATATCGACATGCGCCTTGTCGCGGCGGTGGAAGTGGGATCAATCGAAAATGCGGAGGCACAACCCTACGTCATCAACCGGGTAGAGCGCAGTACCGTCTACACCTTCGTCGCCGGCCGCCGCGTGTACGAGTTGCAC
>CAYGOX010000019.1:0-21343 GCA_964351485.1 uncultured Halioglobus sp. | reverse complement strand
TCAGGTGGTTTTCGTCCATCACAAACGAATGGAACCGCTCCTGCCAGAGATGGCCTCGCCAGTCTTCCCGCGCGTTTATATGGCGGGTGTAGCGCCTGTGTACCTGGCTGAACAGCCGGGCGAGGCTATCCGTTCGCTCCGGTACCACGATCATGTGGACGTGATTTGGCATGAGGCAATATGCCCAGATATCGACTGCGGCCTCCGCTTTATACCTGGCGAGCAGCTTGCAATACGTCTGGAAGTCGTCGTGACAGAAAAACGTTTGCATTTTTCGGGTGCCACGTTGGGTGACGTGATGGGGAAATCCTGGAACGACCAGCCTGGGCATTCTTGCCATCGTAAACCTCCATGTTTGATGTTGGGATTTGGGCTTTTTCAAGGGATGGAACTGCGACCGTAGGCAGGCGGGCTGGCAGTGTCGCGGCGTTGCTTTCATATGATTGAAGGAAGTGAGCGACAGGGCGAGATAAGTAAACTGTCCCTGTATGTCGAGGCGCGCAAATTAAGTAAACTGTCCCCGCAATTCACCAGGGCCCAACAACCAATGAAACTATGCATTTATGGCGCGGGAGCAATCGGCGGTTACATGGCTGTGGCACTCGCGGATGCGGGGTGTGACGTCAGCCTTATCGATCAGGGCGACCAGCTTGAAGCCATTCGTAGCAATGGCCTGATATTGCGCACAGAGGCGGGAGATCGGCAGGTCGACATACCCTGCCACGCGTCACCCGACGACCTGCCCCCGCAGGACTACGTGATCATCGCGGTGAAGTCCTGGGCGGTGCCCGGGATTATCGATGGCGTCGAGTCACTGCTGCACGACACCACCTCAATTGTCAGCGTCAACAACGGCATTCCCTGGTGGTATTTCCAGGGGTTGGCCTCGGTCGACGGCCCCCGTTCCCTGCACAGCGTTGATCCCGATGGCCAGCAGTGGGCCCGCTTTGGTGCCGAGCGCGCAATCGGCTGCGTCGTCTACCCGGCCTGTCGTATCGCTTCGCCGGGTGTAATTGAGCACGTGTCCGGCAACCGCTTCGCGCTGGGTGAACCTGGCGGTGCCAAGTCTGAACGGGTCAAGGAGCTGGCGGGCGCATTGCGCGAAGGCGGCCTTAAGGCGCTGGTCAAGACGGATATCCGCAGTGAACTCTGGGTGAAATTGATCGGCAACCTGGCGTTTAACCCGCTCAGCGTGCTGACAGGCAACACCCTGCACGCCATCTGTGAAAACCCCGATACCCGGGCGCAGGCCAGGGCGATGATGCTGGAGGCCAAGGCCGTTGGTGAGGCACTAGGTGCGCGCTTCGCAATAGATGTGGACCAGCGGATCGATGGGGCCGCCGCAGTCGGTGAGCATAAGACATCCATGTTGCAGGACTACGAGGCCGGCGCGCCTTTGGAACTGGATACGCTCGTGCACGCGGTCCAGGAACTGGCCCAGAGAGTGGGCCTGACCACACCGGCAATCGACACGGTGATGGAATCGCTGCAGGAGAAATTGCAGCCGGCGTCGTCGAATCCGGCCGCTCACGCGGGCGCTTCATGAAGGAACTGGTGATTTACGGCGCCTGGTATTTCAGCCGAGTGGTGGTTGAAGCGGCCCAGGCTTCGGGCTGGACGGTGCGCGGCTGCGTCGATCCACAACCCCCGGACGGAGTGACGACGCTGAGCACCGTGCCCGATGATGCACACGTCTTCGTCGCTATCGGCGATAACGCTGTCCGCGAATCGGTGTCGCAGGCATTGCGTGACCACGGTCGCGCATTCGCCACGATCGTGCACCCGCTGGCCAGCGTCAGCCCCAGTGCGAAAATAGGTAACGGCACCTATGTTGCGGAACTCGCGGCGGTGCGTACCGGGGTGACTGTGGGCGAGGGAGTCGTTCTGCAGGCAGGCTGTGTCGTGAGTCACGATTCCACGGTTGACGACTTCGCGTCGTTTGGCCCCAACGCCGCGGCGGCCAGCAAGGTCACCATTGGTCGGCGGACCATGGTGGGTGTTGGCGCGAGTATCGTCCCATCTGTGACGATTGGTGAAGACTGTACGGTCGCAGCGGGAGCGGTAGTATTTCGGAGCTGCGGGGAAGGGCGAACGTTACTGGGCAACCCGGCGAAAGCGACCTCGAGTGCGCCATCGTCTGCCGTGCAGTCCAACTGGTCGGACAATACTGTCTGGTGACGCAGCCATCTGAAATCCGTACAGCGGTCCTGCTGGCGGCGGGTATGGGCTCCCGGCTCGGTGCCGGTCCCGATGCGGTCCCCAAGTGCCTGATTGAGGTAGGCGGGAAAAGCCTCTTGCAGCGGCTGGTGGCGGCCCTGCTGGCGCACGGGGTGCGGCGACTTGTCATTGTCGTCGGCTTTCGTCATGAGCTCATTCGAGACGCGCTCGAAATGCTGCCGGGTGAAATGACGGTTGAACTGGTCCACAACGCTGAGTACGCGACCACCAATAATATAGTCTCGCTGTGGATGGCCCGTGATGCGGTGGCCGAATCTTTCCTGCTGGTTGAAAGTGACCTGGTCTTTGCGCCGGCCTTGCTGGAAGACATGATGGTGCCGGACCGGTTAGCTATCGCGCCGCTGTTGCCGTGGATGCAGGGTACGCGCGTGGGACTGGCAGCCGATGGCTCGCTTGAGGCGTTTTACTTTCCGCCGTTCGAGGCCGGGTCGGGACAATACAAGACGGTCAACATTTACAGTCTTTCCCACGCCACCTGGCGGAAGATCTGCGAGCGACTGGGCGAGTGTATCGATAGCGGCCGCGTCGGTGTTTACTACGAGCACGCGTTTGCTGAGCTATTGTCCTCGGGCGACATCCACTTCAAGGGCGTGCAATTCCCCAACGACCAGTGGTACGAAGTAGACACACCCGCCGACCATGCCGAAGCGAACCGCCTCTTCAGTTAAGGGAATTAAGGGGGGAATTAAGGGGACAGTTTACTTAATTATTGTCTCCGGCCAGTTAAGGGGACAGTTTACTTAATTATTGTCTCCGGCGGTCTCCGCGACCCCCACCAGGCATGCGGCAATGCACCTGATGACCTGTCGGGCGCCAGAATTAAGTAAACTGTCCCCATATCTCCGGCCCAGTATCTCGCGGGAATTAAGTAAACTGTCCCTCGAACTAATAAGTAAACTGTCCCCTTAATTAGTTGCAGTAGCGGCCACCGTTGACACCCAGGGTGTGGCCGGTGATGTAGTCGGCTTCGTCGGAGGCGAGGAAGGCGACGGCGGCGGCGATGTTTTCGGGGCGGCCCGGTCGCTTCATGGGGGTGGTCGCGGCGAAGCCCGCGACGTCGACGGGCGCTTCTCGCAGCCCCTCGGTGTCGACGAAGCCCGGCGGCACCGCGTTCACGGTGATTCCCTTTTGTGCATATTCCTGCGCGAGGCACTTGGTCAAACCCAGCACGCCGCCCTTCGATGCACCGTAGTGCACCATGCCCGCGCTGCCGGTCTGCGCCGATGAGGACGAGATGTTGACGATCCGGCCCCAGCCGGCCGCCAGCATGTCCGGGATCACCGCCTGGCAGCACAGGAACGGCCCGCGCAGGTTGATCGCCATAAGCCGGTCCCAGGCGTCCACGTCGATATCCATGAATGACTTGAACGGCGACAGCGCGGCATTGTTCACCAGGATAGTCGGCGGCCCCAGTTCCTCGCGCGTTTGCTGCGCGCAGCGGGCGATAGCCGCCGGGTCCGAAGCATCGGCACCGCACGCGATCGCCCGAACGCCCAGTTCCTTAACCATCTCCGCCGTCTCGGCGGCGCCGGCCTCGTTCAGGTCCCACACCGATATCGCGATGCCATCGCGCGCCAGGCGCAGGCTGATGGCGCGGCCCAGCCCCCGGGCCCCGCCGGTAACGATGGCAACTTTTTCATTCTGTGACGGTGGCATGGTCTAAGCTCCTCAGGCGCAACAGGGTCGGGCAAGTATAGTACCCCGAGACTTTTTATCTGTACACATGTGTCCAATAATGACATGATGACCGGCGCAACAGTGCCCCAGTCGTGAACCGCCAGGTGGAGGAGAGAGGTCGATGACCGCCGAAGAACGCATCGAGAAACTGGAACAACAACTGCAACACCTCACCGACCGACAGGCAATTCTCGACTGCATCGCCCGCAACGCCCGCGGCTGCGACCGCCACGACAGCGACCTCCTGGCCAGCGCCTACCACCAGCACGGCATCGACGAACACGGCGCGGCCAACACCATCGAGGGCCCGAAGTACTGCGACTGGGCCAACGAGGTTCACGCGCGCGGCTCACTCCAGAACATGCACAACATCACCACCCACACCTGCGATATCGACGGGGACGAAGCCCATGCCGAGAGCTACGTCATCGGCCTGTTTCTCAATCCCGACGGCGTCACCGCCCGGTTGCTGGCAGGGCGCTACATCGACCGCCTCGAGCGACTCGAGGGCGAGTGGCGCATCGCCCTGCGCCGCTGCACGGTGGAAGTCATCATGAAAGCGGATGCCTCCATCATCCAGTCCGACTACTTCCTGGAGATGGGTTTCCTCAAGGGGCTGCGCGACCGGCAGGACGTGTCCTACCAGCGCCCGCTCACCCTCGACGACACCCCCGACGGCCACCGCTGGTAAACGAAGGAGAGCGAATATGAGCCAGAAGAAAACAGTCGCCGTCGTCACCGGCGCCAGTCGCGGGGCGGGACGCGGCATCGCTATCGCGCTGGGTAGCCACGGCTGCACCGTGTACGTCACCGGCCGCTCGGAAAAAAGCGGCGACGCACCGCTGCCGGGCACGATCTATGAAACCGCTGAGGCGGTAACCGCCGCTGGCGGCGAGGGCATTCCGGTGCGCGTTGACCATCGCGACCTGGGGCAGATAAAAGCCCTGTTTGAACAGGTCGAACGCGAGCAGGGCGGCCTCGACATCCTGGTCAACAACGCCTTTGCCGCGCACGACCAGATGACCACCCCCGGCAACTTCTGGGAGAAACCGCTCGAGTTGGTCGACATGCTCGACGTCGGCCTGCGCGGCACCTACGCGGCCTCGTACTACGCCGCACCGCTGATGGTCGACCGCGAGCGCGCACTGGTCGCGTTCACCTCGGCGTCCGGCGCGACCCACTATGTTTTCGGCCCGATCTACGGCGTGCACAAGGCGGGTCTGGACAAGTTCGCCGCCGACATGGCTGTGGATTTTCGCGAGCACAACGTCGCCACGGTTTCGATCTGGATGGGCACGGTGAAAACCGAACGCGTCGCACTGATGGCCGAGGCCGACCCCAAACGTTTCAAAGCACTCGAGCCGAATATGGAAACGCCCGAGTTCACCGGCCATGTCATCTGGGGCCTGTACAGCGATCCGAACGTGATGTCGCTGAGCGGCCGCGCCGTTATCGGCGCGGAGATCGCGAAACAGTACGGCATAACCGACGAGGGAGGGCGACAGCCCGCTTCCTATCGCGAACTGCACGGGGTCGAGCCTTTCGAGCAGTACGACCGCATTATTCGCTGACAGGAGACGGCCCATGACGGACTACGCCCAGGCCTGGCGCACGTTCGACGCAGACGCAGAAACCCGCGCCGTACTGGGCGCGCCCGATGCCAACGTCAACGCCGCGTTGCTGTGTTGCGACCGACACGTGGGTTCGAACGCGCCGGCGCTGCACTGGTGTGACCCGACCGGCGCGTCGCAAACCGTTTCTTTTGAGGAACTGCAGGCACAGTCGCAGCGCTGCGCGCAGTTGCTGCAAGATCTCGGCGTCGGCCCGGGCGATCGCGTCGCATGCCTGTTGCCGCGCATTTCCGAACTGGTCGTGTGTGCGCTGGCCACCTGGCGACTCGGCGCGGTGTACCAGCCGCTGTTCACGGCCTTCGGTTCGAAAGCCATCGAACACCGGGTGACAACCTCGGCAGCCAGGGTCATCGTGACCGATACGACCAATCGGCCCAAACTGGACGAGGTAAACACCGAGGTTCCCATTGTGACGGTGCACGATGAGAACGACACCCTGCGCGAGGGCGATCTGGATTATCACACTGAGGTCGCTCGCCGCGACGCCGGCCTGGCGCCGGTAGCGCGCGCACCGCAGGACCCTTTCCTGATGATGTTCACCTCAGGCACCACCGGCCCGGCCAAGCCGCTCTACGTCCCGATCAAGGCGATCGTGCCCTTTGTGGTCTACATGCGCGACGGCATCGGCCTGCGCCCGGAGGATCGCTACTGGAACATCGCCGATCCCGGCTGGGCCTACGGCCTGTACTACGCCGTGGTCGGGCCGCTCGCGATGGGGCTGGCGACGACGTTCTATAACGGCCCCTTCACCGTGCCCGCTACCGTCGACACCATTAAACAACTGGGTATCACCAACCTGGCAGGCGCGCCGACCGCGTACCGCGCGCTCATGGCCGCGGGGCCGCAGGCGGTCGCACCGATTCGCGGCCAGTTGCGGGTTATTGGCAGCGCCGGTGAGCCGCTGAACCCGGAGGTGATCAGCTGGGTGGCCGAACACCTGGACACTACCATCAACGATCACTACGGCCAGACCGAAATGGGCATGACGCTGTGCAATCACAACGGGTTGCAACACGAGGTCCTGCCCGGCGCCGCCGGCTTCTCGATGCCGGGGTTTCGCATGGTGGTGCTCGATGGCGACGACATTCTGCTGCCCCCGGGGCAGCCGGGGCAACTCGCCGTCACGCTCGCAGATTCCCCGCTGTTCTGGTTCACCGGGTACGAGGGTTTGGCAACTGGCGCACTGGGCGAGCACTACTATTTCACGGGCGATACCGCGGAGCTCAATGACAACGGCAGCATCAGTTTTGTCGGCCGCGATGATGACGTGATCACGTCGTCGGGTTATCGCATCGGGCCATTTGACGTCGAGAGTGCGCTTATCGAACACGACGCGGTGGTCGAGGCCGCTGTGGTCGGCAAGCCCGACCCGGAGCGTACCGAGATCGTGAAGGCCTTTGTCGTGTTACGCGAAGGTTTCACAGGCTCGCCCGAACTGGCCGAAGAACTTCGCCTGTACGTGAAGGGCCGGCTGTCCGCGCATGCCTACCCGCGCGAGATCGAGTTCGCAACTGAACTGCCCAAGACGCCCAGCGGCAAGATACAGCGTTTCCTGCTGCGCAACAGGGACGGCGCAGGGCACTAACAAGACAAGAAGGATAATCCTATGCTGATAACTGTTATTGCCCGACTGCTGCGCATCACGTCTCGTCGTCGAACTGTGGTGGGCCTGGTCGCAACAGGCGCGCTGCTCTGCGCACCGGTTCTGTCTGCGCAGGCCGAAAAAGCGCTCGACTGCCCGCTGCGTGATGCACCTTTCTCGGTAGATATGCCGCTGCTGGACCTGTTGCTGTCCGAGCAGGCCATGGCTGCCGCTGACGCGGTGGTGCCGGGACTTTCCGGTCATCTGCCGGCGAGCCGCTTCAGCACGCAGCCGCCGACCATGGCCGCCATCATGACCCTGCGCCAGGTAGCCGGCATGGGTATGGCTAACCCCGCGCAGGTCGACGCCATCGAACAAGCGCTTGCGGATGTTCCCGTATCCGACGCCGACCGGCGCGCCCGCTGCGCGCGATACGATGCCGATAGTGAGCCCATGGCGGTTCCCGACGCGGCAGTGAACATTCTCGTCTTTACCAAGATCAACGGGTTTGATCACGGACCCTCGGTCACCGCGGCCACCGAAGCTGTGCGCAAGATCGCGCAGGACAAACAGTGGGGTGTGGTTGTCACTGACAACGGTGGCGCCTTTACGCCGGATAACCTCGCGCAGTTCGACGCCGTGGTCTGGAACAACAACAGCGGCGATGTGCTGACGCTCTCACAGCGCGCCGCCTTCGAGGCGTTCATCGCCAGCGGCGGCGCCTACGTGGGTCTGCACGGTGCCGGCGGTGATTCGATCTACCTCTGGGACTGGTATGTCGACACGCTGCTGGGCGCGCGGTTTATCGGTCACCCGATGAACCCGCAGTTCCAGGATGCCGCGCTGCACATCGAACAGCACCCGGGCAACATCGGTGCGGCGCTGGCGCCGGGCTGGACCATGAACGACGAGTGGTATTCGTTCCGCGACAGCCCGCGGGAGGCAGGCGCGAATGTAGTGGCGACGTTGGACGAGTCGACCTACGAGCAAAATGGTTTCGGCGGGCAGGACCTGCGCATGGGCGCAGACCATCCCATTGTCTGGACGCGACAGGTCGGCAAGGGCCGCGCGTTTTATTCCGCTGTGGGCCACCGGCCCGAGGTGTACGCCGACGAACGGTACATGGCGTTGCTGGCTGACGGACTGGGCTGGGCGGTGTCCTCCAGTGCCCAACGCTGCGCGAACGTCGCAAAACTGTCACTGCCCGATATCACCATCGCCAGTGCCCAGTTGCAGCCGGCCAAACAGCCGGTGCCCAACAGCGGTATGCCCTCGATGGGTGGTGACATGCCACCGATCCCCGATGTGTCAGGCCTCCCGGCGTTCTGTCGCGTCATCGCCAGTGCCCAACCTGAAAAAGGCTCCGATATTCAGTTTGAAGTGTGGATGCCCGCGGATAACTGGGACGGGCGTCTCAACGGCGGTAACGCGGGAGGGTTTGCCGGTTACGTCAACTACATGGACCTGGCCGCGGCCATGCGTGCCGGACAGGCGGGGGTTGCCACAGATACCGGCCACAAGGGTAACGGCACCTCGGGCGACTGGGCCAGGGGCAGGCCGGAGCGCATTCGCGACTACGGCTGGCGTGGCGTTCATGTTTCGACCGTGGCTGCCAAAGAGATACTGAAGGCCTTTTACGGGCGCGGGCCGGACAAGTCGTATTTTATCGGCTGCTCCAACGGCGGCAGGCAGGGCCTTATGGAGGCGGCGCGTTTTCCCGGTGACTACGACGGTATTGTGGCCGGCGCGCCGGCGGTGCGGCTGACCGAGGTCAACCTGTCGATGATTCGCACTGCGCAGGCCCAGCTTGCAGAGGGCGCGGCGCTGACCGCCGCGCAGGCGCCGTACCTGCAGCGCGAAGTGCTCCGGCAGTGTGATCGTCTGGACGGACAGGCAGACTCACTGGTGGACGATCCCGGGCAGTGCCAGTTCGACACCGCAGCACTGGCCTGCGATGAGGCGAAGGAACCGGGCTGCTTCTCTCCTGCGCAGATCGACGCGCTGGCGTTGATCATGGCGGGCTATCACACGGCCAGCGGCGAACGGCTGGCCTACGGCTTTCCGGTGACCGGGGCGGAAGCGGGCAGGCCGCTGTCGAGTCTGGGCTGGGAAGGCTGGATCACCGGGATGGAAGATCGCCCGGCCACACACACCGTGTTTCCTTCGGAATTACTGGAAAACTTTTTTCCCGAGCCATTCACCACCGTAGCGGATTTCCAGTTTGAGCGCGATGCAGCGAAGCTGAAAAAAACGCTGTCCGATGACCTGGATGCTTCGGCCGATCTCAGTGCGTTCGTGGGTCGCGGCGGCAAGTTGATTATCTGGCACGGCTGGGCCGATGCGGCGATCTCGCCGTACCTGGCCATCGACTATTACCAGCAGGTGTTGCGCGAGAGCGGCGCGGCTGCGAAAGACGCGGTGCGACTGTTCATGGTGCCCGGTTTGCAGCACTGCTTTGGAGGTCAGGGTTACGGCAACTTCGGACAGATGGGAGCGCCGCCAGCGGATGCCTCGCCTCTGAGCAACGTGGGTGCGGCGATTCAGGCCTGGGTAGAGGAAGGCCGTGCTCCCGCTTACCTGGTGGGCAGCGATGCCATGCCGTTTCCCGGCGTCGACCAGTCTGCGGCAAAGACCGCCAAACATTGCGCCTACCCGGCGCGCGCCGTGCTGAAGTCCGGACAAGACACCGGTGTTGCCGAAAACTACGAATGTGTCGAGTAAAGACGCGGTAGGGAAGCGTGATGTTCAAGCAGATCTGTTTTTTTAAAAAACACCCGGACATGTCGCCGGACGAATTCATGGACTACTACGAGAACCAGCATTCGCAGCTCTCAAAGCGCCAGGGTCGTTCGCCGTCCATTCCCAACGCGGTGCGCTACGTGCGGCGTTACCTTCAACCCGAGAAAAACCCGGTGACCGGCGAGATTCACGATCCGGGTTACGATTGCATCATGGAAATCTGGTGGAACAGTCGCGAGGATTTCGAGAATTCGCAGCGCATCATCGCATCACCCGATCGTATCGATGCGGTGAAAGCAGATGAAGCGATCCTGTTTGCGTCGCATGCCAATCCCGTCTGTTCGGTGATTGAGTACGATTCCCCGATGGGCCCTTCGGGCGAAAACACGCACGTGACACTTGAGTATCATGATTGACCGACAACGATTGCCCGAAAAAGAAAGGAACACACTATGAGCGATGAAACGTCAGCCGCCATTTCCGCCGTACGCCGCGACTGGGTGACAGAACACCGCGAGCGCTACCTGCGCTCGGGCGGCACCGAGGGACACATCGAGGATATCACCGCGGTCGGCGGGCGTTACTTCGCCACCCACTGCCTGGTGAAGTATCCCGGCCGCAAGAGCGGCAAGGTGTTTATCACGCCGCTGACCTACGCTGATATCGGAGGCGAAGTTGTCGTGTGCGCTTCAAAGGGAGGCGCCGATCACCACCCGGACTGGTATCTGAATATCGTTGAACTCGATACCGTGGATTTCCAGATTGCCACGCAGGCCTTTCGCGGCAGCTGGCGCGAGCCGCAGGGCGCCGAGCGCGAGAAGATCTGGAACTTCTTCATCGACTGCCACCCCTTCTATGCCGACTACCAGGCGTCTACAGAGCGCGTGCTGCCGCTGATCATGCTGCAGGCCGAAGAGGCGATTACGCCGTTCAGGGAATCGGACGCCACCGGCTTGCGCCAGAGCTGATTGATCTGGCGCCTAGCGCAGCGCCGGTGCCGCCTCGCTGTTGGTGCCCGGCAGGTCGCGCGCGCCGGCGCGGATATAGGCGTGCAGCTGCCGCACCTGTTCTTCGGGCAGGAAGCCGAAACTCGGCATCCCCTTTTTCAGAACACCGGTGGCCAGGATCGCCGCGAAGCTTTCGGGGTAAATCGCCGCCTGCGATTCACGCAGGTCCGGTGCCGGGGCGCCGGCGGAATTGAGATTGATGCCGTGGCAGGCCGCACACATCATTGAGAAATTTGCGCGCCCGGCCGGGATGTCCGCCGGGTCGATCTTCACCGCCGGGTCATCGACCGGGTACACCGCCATGTCCGCCGGCGGGGAGGGTGGTAGTGTCCTGTCGCCCCCCAGGCCAAAGGTAAGCACCCGGCGCGGCTGCGCACCGTACTTCCAGCCAACGTCCATCAAGTCGCTCATGACCGACGCGGAGCCGCCGTAGCCGACCAGCAGTGAGATGTACTGCTTGCCGTCGACGGAGTAGGCACTGGGCGCGCCGATGATGCCCAGCCCGGTATCGAAGCGCCACACCGCCTCTCCGGTTTCGGCATCGTGCGCGGTGAACAGGCCGTCGGCGGTGCCCTGGAAGACCAGGCCGCCGGCGGTGGCCAGTGTGCCGCCATTCCACAGGGTCTCCTGTTGCTGCTTCCAGCGGGCCTGTTGCTTCACCGGGTCCCACGCGATCAGTTTGCCCTTGCCGTCCTCGGGCCCCTCAGCGACGTTCTTCAGGACCATGCCGGCGAAAGCGAATTCACCGGGTTTGGCCTCGCCGCGCCGGAACATCGTGCCCATCTGCATGTAGGGGATGTAGACCAGGCCGGTGTCGGGGTTGTAGGACATGGGCTGGAAATTATGGGCGCCGGTAGTGCCGGGATAGATGGTGAATTCACCGCCCTCGTAGCGTATGCCGGGGTATTCCACCGGGCGCCCTGTTTCCAGGTCGATGCGCTCGGCCCAGTTGACCTTGCCAAGTTTTTCCGCCGAGATGAGTTTGCCCGTCTGCCGGTCGATGACGTAGAAGAAACCGTTGGTGGGCGCCTGCATCAATACCTTGCGCGGCTTGCCGTCGATCTCCAGGCTGGCGGTGATCATGTTGGTGGTGCACTTGTAATCCCAGGCCTCGCGCGGGTTCATCTGGTAGTGCCACACGTACTCGCCGGTGTCGGCATTGAGCGCAACGATGGAGGCCAGGTACAGGTTGTCGCCGCCGCCGGGGCTGCGCACGTTAACATCGTAGGGTGAGCCGTTGCCCACACCGATGTAGAGCTGGTTGAGCTCTGGATCCCAGGTCATACCGTTCCACACGGTGCCTCCGCTGCCGCCGATACCCATGGCGTCGACTTTCCAGAATTCGCCGCGCCAGGTTTTGGCCGCGCGCTCCATGGCCGCATCGCCCTGGTTGTCTTCGGGTGATCCGGGCACCGTGTAAAAGCGCCAGAGCTGTTTGCCGGTTGCGGCGTCGTAGGCGGTGACGTAGCCGCGCATCCCCAGGTCGCCGCCGCTGTTGCCGATAATCACGCGGCCATCGAAGGTGCGCGGCGCGCCGGTGCTGGTATAGCGCGAGTTTGTCGGTACGGTTTCGACGACCCACAGCGGCTTGCCGGTTTTGGCGTCCAGGGCGTGGAGGCGACCGTCGATGGAGGCGGCGAACACACGGCCGTCTTCATAGGCCGCGCCGCGGTTGACGTTCATGCCGCCAACCTTGTGCGGGTTGTGTTTCCAGACTTCTGGATCGTATTGCCACAGTTCCTTGCCGGTGAGGGCGTCGATGGCATACACCTTTGCGGTGCTGCCGGTGAAATAGAGTACGCCATCGACCGCCAGTGGCGTCGCCTCCAGGGAGGATTCGCCGGGCAGATCGCGCCAGGCGACGAGGCCGAGGTCACCGATGTTCTTGCGGTTGATGTGCGTCAGGCGACTGAAGCTGCTTTCGTCGGCGCTGCCGCCGGGGGCGGTCCAGTTGGCGCCACTACCCGTGTCGTTGGTCGGGGCCGCAAGAGCCGTTGCGGTCATGGAAAGGGTGGCCGCGAAGCCGAGGAGGGAAGCCAGCGGACGAATTCTTAGGCATGTTCCGAGCAAGTGCCTGTCCTCTTGTAGGTTCGTTTACCGATGCATTGCGTTAATGTACAGTGGTGTTCATTAAAAGTCGAATCACTGCCACGTCAGTGTATTGCCAGAGATAACCCTTCACCAGGAGTGACTGTTCGCGTGAGTAAGCAAGGCGAAAGACCCGGAGCAACATCCCCAACACCTGCCGAGAGTGCCGCACGACAGGCGCAGATCGTGGGCGCGCCACCGCGGCTGACCCCGCTCGACCGCGAGGCCACGGCCGACGAGGCGCGGGCCAGCTGGAAGGTGTTGCGCAAGGCGGTCTCCGGTCGCGACGATCTGCCGCCCGGGATCGACGATATCCCCGCCATTTATTTCACGATGTTGCGCTGCCCCGGAATCTGGGAGCAGATTTCGATGATGTCCGTGCAGTTGCAGTCGCGCGGGCAGTTGCCGCCGCGCGAGCGGGAGCTGGTGATCCTGCGCACCGGCTGGTTGTGGCAGGCGCCGTTTGAGTGGGGCGAGCATGTCGCGCTGGCGCGGCGCGAGGCGCTGTTGAATGAGGACGAGATCGAACGCATCACGCAGGGCTCGGACGCACCGGGCTGGAGTGAGCACGAGCGCGCGCTGCTGCGCGCCGCCGAAGAGCTGTGTGAGGGCGCGATGGTCAGCGACGCCACCTGGGAGACACTGGCGCAGACGTTGAGCCAGGAACAGTTGCTGGAGCTGGTCGTGCTGGCGGGGCATTTCACCACCGTCGCCTACTGGCAAAACGCACTACGCATACCGCTGAACAAGGGGAATGAGGGGCTGGCTGCGCGCTAGCTCTATGAGCTTGGACTTGATCTGACGATCGGTGTCAGATTTTCGATGTTTGCTTTCGCCGGCACAGAGGCAATTTGGTGTAACCCCCACTCAACTTCCGCTTTAGGCAGACAAAAGCGGATGCTCGAAAATGTTCCCCTTAATGACTAATTTCGCTGGCGAAGTGCGGGATTTTTCTTACTACAGTGAGCGTTGTTATCCAAAAGGCTGACATTCAAATACTTCAGGATAGAGTGGTCATGGCGGCTCCTGCGGTATTGGCAACAATCAAGAAATCAGTGAGGAAACTGTGGCGCTTAGAGGAATAAATCGAGTTGTTATTGCAGTTCACGACCTTGAAAAGTCTATGGACTTTTATTCCAAACTTCTTGGAGCAACCTTTAATGAGGCAAACTGGACAGGGGAGCCGTTCGGTATCAATGTAGCGATCAGTTGGGATGCTGGATTAGAGCTTTGTGCTCCGATGCCCGGCCGCGAAACCGATAGCGCGGTTTCCGCCTTCCTGGAAAAAAATGGTGAGGGGGTCGTGAACGTTTTTTTCGGAGTCAGTGACGCAGGGGCTGCAAGAGAACGAGCGGCAAAGGCTGGTATCGAAACGGCGCACTCTCTGGACTATTCACAAGAAGAAATCGACAGTCACTTGGGCGGGCTTTTCAGCAAGTATGAGGAGCACACACTGGTTTCCGCAGAGAAATGCGGTTTCGCTATGACGCTAGCGCAAATAGACCCAAAGTGATCAGCAGTCTAACTTGCCTGAAGCAAACCCCGTTGTTTGCCCAAAATCGGACCTGGACAACAGTCTGAATAAGACCTCCAGACGATCTCCCTCGATGTTAAAAAACCGGGCATTGGTTTGGACTTGAGCTTACATTGTCTGTCAGGTCGGGTCTGGATTACTACACCTAGCCTGCGTCGCGACGCGTTACTCCTCGATCATCTGCTCCTGCAGCGTTCGCGTCCACTCTCGCGCGAAACGCTCGGCGAGTTTTTTGGGATCATCGTCTTCGTGCTGTTTCTGCCACAGCAGGGTCGCGGCGATCTGGCCCAGGTGGATATAGGTGCGCACTTCCAGATCGACGTCCGACGCCAGGGTGCCGTTGCGCTGCAGGTCCCGCAGCCGATTGCGTACTTGCTTATACAGCGGGTGTTTGGCGTTCAGTTCGCCCCGGGTCAGCGCATCGACCATCATCGCGCGGCTGATTTCCGGGTTCTGCAGGATGACATGGGTGGTGTAGAAGACGCGGTCGTAGAGCGGCACGCCTTCCTCGAACCGCGTGACGCCCTCCTGGAGCTGGCGGGTGATCCACGTCTTGGCCTCCTGGAGGAGGTGGTCGCGATCCTTGAAGTGGATGTAGGTCGCGCTGCGACTCACGTCGGCGCGCAGCGCAGCTTCTTTCAGTGACAGGGCCTCGGGGCCTTTTTCGGAGATCAGGTCGACGGCCGCCTGAAGCAACTTGTTGCGCGTGATCTCGGGGTTGCGCACGCGTTTTTTGGGTTTCTCGGCCGGTTCGGAGCTCATGGGTGGTCGCTGTCCAACGTCAATGGCCATCGTAGAGAATAAAGCGCGCAGAGTGAAATAAATTTAATCCACCGGTTCCGACGGCCTGCCTATAATGTACACTCGTGTCCATATTCAGGCCAGTCCAATTGCGTGCTGGCACAACCGGGGGCTCACACTCATGCGAAGACACACGGTGGTTCTATCAACGGGCAGGGTAGTGATGCGGCTGGCCGCGCTTGTTCTGTTGGGCGGGTCGGCCATGGCCAGCGCTGATGGCGAGTCTGCCGCAGTGTCGGACGACGCGCTGGCCGCGGCGTGTACCGTACAGGCCATTGGCAAGTGGCTGCCCGATCTGTCTCCCCGGATGACAGTCGACGCGTTACCGGCGGGTCATCTCGCCGGGCCGCACCTGCCTCAGGGTGTAAGGTTTACGGCGGCTGCCAACGGCAAACCCGCCTATTGCCAGGTCACCGGGAGCTTCGTGACCAATCCGGACAGCGGTAAAACCGCCGGCTTCCTGGCCACGCTGCCGGCGAACTGGAACGGCGACTATCTGCAGATCGGTTGCGGCGGCCACTGTGGCACCTTCGCGGTGAGCGATGCTGCTTCTCCCATCGTGACCACGTCCGTGCAGGGCCTGCCGGGCGACATCCTGCGCAAAGGGTACGCGGCCTTCGCCACCGACGAGGGGCATGTGGGTTTTTCATCCGGTGCCTGGGCGCTGGACGAGGCTGGCAAGGTCAACCGCGATGCTGTGGACGACCTGCTGTTTCGCTCGCACAAGGTGCTGTCTACCCTGGGCAAGGCATTTGCCACCCGGTTCTACGCTGCCGCGTCGGCGACCACGACAGCCATTGATCACGCCTATTTCGCCGGCTGTTCCGGCGGTGGTCGCGATGGCCTGGTGGCCGCGTCCTATTTTCCCGAGGCCTTTGACGGTGTGATTGTCGGTTCCCCCTACCTGGATATGGCGGGTGTGGCGTTCCAGGGCGTGGGGCTTTCAGCCGCGACGCTGCGCTCGCGCGCGGCCGACCTGTCGCCGGAACTGGTGGCGTTGGTAGACCCGATAGTGAAGGCCAGGTGCGATCATGTGGACGGCGTGAAAGACGGGCTGATCCAGAACCCCATGGCCTGTGATTTTCGCCCGGAGGTTGATCTGCCGCGCTGCCCACAGGACAAGGCGGGCGACGACTGCTTTACCACCGCGCAGGTTGAAACGCTCAGCACGGTGTTGACGGCGGTGACTGATGAAAACGGCCGGGTTGTGCAACCGGCGTATTCGGTGAGCGAGTTGCAGGCGGAATTTCGGGTGACGCCTTACCCCCAGGATATAACGGTGCGCGACCCGTGGCCCGATACGGGCAATCCCGCGACCGGTTCCGGTGGCATGGGCACGCTGGCCAATGCCACGCTGAAGGTGTTTGCCAACGACAATCGCGAGGACTTTTACTCGCGCGACCTGCTGACCTTTGCGCGCGGCGGCAAGGGGGATGTCACCGGGTATCGCGTCGTTGTGCCACAAAAGGCGGTAGCGCATGCGCGCGAGCAGTTGCGCATGGGCATCGGTGGAATACCGGAGAATCTGGGTAAGTTCATCGGGCAGGGCAGCAAGATGCTGATCTGGCACAACCTGGGCGACCAGTTGCTCACCCCCTATATGTCGGTGAATTATTACAAGCAGCTCGCCGGGCTGCACGGCGGCTACGACAAACTGCAGGAGTCCGTCAGGTTGTTCAGCCTGCCCGGCACGGCGCACTGCAGCGGAGGGCTGCTGATTGGCCCCGGCAGTTTTGACGCGCTCTCGGCGATGGAGGCCTGGGTAGAAGAGGGCGTTGCGCCCAATGCGCTGCTCGCGACAGCCTATCCCGCCACCAGGTTCAGCGCCGATTTCAGCAAGCCGCCGGGGCGCACCATGCCGTTGTGCATGTTTCCCCAGATGGCGCGCTACTCGGGCAAGGGCGACGTGATGGACGCGGCCAACTGGCACTGTCCGGCGGATGACGAGGGCATGTTGCAGATTGGTGAGAGCGGAAGGCAGGCCGGTGTTCTTCCGTAGCGCGTGGATCGGCATTGTCCTGGCGCTGGTCGGGGCCTGCGCACTGTTACGGTCGCCAACTGATTACCCGGAGCCGGGATTACAGGGTCAGAGCATGGCCCGCGACAATCCCGGTGCGGTCCTGGCGCGGCCGTATCACAAGGGTGTGCGACTGGTCGGACACAGCGACGTGTGGGGGCGCGATTCCAATGTGCAGCTCGCCTGGGTGGACGACTGCGCCTATATCGCCAGTTCCGCGCCGAGTTTCCTGGGGTGGGGTGAGACGGCCGGTGAAGAGACATACGGGGTCGCGGTGATCGATGTGGCGCAGCCGCGTTCGCCGCGCATGGTCGGAGTCCTGCGTGACCGGGGTTCGTTGTACTCGGCCGAGGCGCTGCACGCAGTCGAGGCGGCGGACCGACGGGTGCTCGTGGCGGGGACCTACGAGGGCGGCACTGGGGAGGGCCAGTCAGGCTGGATCAGCATTTACGACGCGGCGGATTGCGCCGCGCCCCGGCTGGCCGCCGAATACCGGGTGCCGGGCAAGATCCATGCGCTGACCCTGGCGCCCGGTGGGCAGCGGGTTTACGCGACCACGATCGAGCCGTTTGCCGGTAAGGGTGGTATTCACGTGCTGGATATTTCAGACCTTGGGCAACCGCGTTACCTGGGGCGTTTCGGCGTGACCGGCCCCGATGGGCGCACCCACGATTTTGCGACGCACGAGATTTCGCTCAGTGCCGATGAGACGCGCATCTACGCCGGCGTGCTGGCATCAACCGGAGGGGACCTCAATCACGGTATACCGCTGCTGCCGCCGAGCGCGGCCAGCCTGGGGCCCGATGCCGGTGGTGTGTATATCCTGGACAACAGCGATATTGTGAACGGCCGGCCCGATCCGGCCTTGCGGCTTATCGGGACAGCCGCGCATGGCGGTTGGCACTCCGTCATGCCGGCGAATATCGGCGGCAAGCCGTACCTGGTGGCGGGGGGAGAGCTGGGAGCCTGCCCCGGCGCGTGGCCGAAGTTTATCGATATCAGCGACGAGGCGAACCCGGTTGTCGCGGGTGAATTTCGGCTGGCGATGAATCGCCCCGAGAACTGTCCCGGCTGGAGTGAGGCGGAGGCTGCGACCGGCGGGATTGTCGGGGATGCGGGCACGGCGACGCTGCACTTCAACGACGTTGATGACCCTCGCAGCACTCGTTTTGGCCTGTTCCAGTTCATGTGGGCCGGGTTGCGAGTTGTCGACCTGGCTGACCCTACGAATCCTGTGGAAATCGGTTACTATAAGCCCGGCGATGCCTGCGGTGGCCATGTGCGGTACCGCGCGCAGAGCGGGCATATCTGGTTCACCTGCGGCCGCAGCGGGTTTTATGTCGTCGAACTGACGCAACCGCCGTTGCGGTGAGTGTTTAACGCGGGCATCCAGTCAACCAGCAACGCAGCAAGAGAGTTCAGTCCATGAGTATCGATCCGACCCGACCTGTTCCACCGGCGTACCCGCGCGTAGCGGGCCTCGACAATGTACCGGCGCATGTGCCGCCGGAGCTGGTGAAGTCGGCGGGGATTCCGTTTGGCCCCGGTTTTTTGGAGGCCCCGCATAAATTCCTTGCGGGCCTGCACCAGGAATTTCCGCCGGTGTATTACGACGTGAGCGATTTCGGCAACTCGTGGCAGTTGATCAAGCACGAGGACGCACTGTTCATGTTGCGTCACCCCGAGATTTTCTCGAATGAGGGGGCGACGCCGTTTCCGCGTGATCCGGACGATTACTATTACTTTATTCCGATTGAGATCGACCCGCCGGATCATCGCAAGTACCGCGCGATTCTCGATCCCATTTTTTCACCGCGTGGTGTGCTGGCTCTGGAGAACAAGATTCGCGATCTGGCCAATTCGCTGATCGATGACTTTATTGACGATGGCGGCTGTGACTACACCACGGCGTTCGGTCGGCCGCTGCCGGTGTCGGTGTTCCTTGATCTTATGGGCCTGCCGCAGGAAAAACGCGATACGTTTGTGAGCTGGGCGGTGCAGTTGTTGCATTCGCAGGATCGCGAGCAGATGGCGCAGGCGATGGAGGCGATCAGCAGTTACCTGAAGGAGGTCATCGCAGAGAAAACCGAGCAGCCGGATGACAAGGTGATCAGCCGTATCGTGCATGCCACGGTGGATGATCGACCGATGACGCCGCCGGAAATTTTTGGTTTCGTGATTTTCCTGTTTATCGGCGGGCTCGATACCGTCTTTGCGACGCTGAACAATATCTGGCTCTGGCTGGCGCAAAACCCGGAGCGGGTGCGCGAGCTGATTGCCGATCCGGACAACATTGATAACCAGGTCGAGGAGCTGCTGCGTGCCTGGGCTGTAACGTTTTCGGGCCGCCAGGTGGTGCAGGAGTGCACGATCCGGGGCGTGACGCTGCGTCCGGGCGATCGCGTGTCTGCGCTGCTGCCCGCGTGTAACCTCGATCCGGACGTTTTTCCCAATCCCACCGAGATCGATTTCAATCGCCGTCGCAAACCAAACCTCGCCTTCGCGGGCGGTCCCCACAGCTGTATGGGCGCGCACCTGGCGAGGCTTGAGGTCAAGGTGTCGCTGCAGGAGTGGCTGCGCCGGATTCCCGAGTTCTCCGTCGCCCCCGACGCAAACATCGAGTACCGCCCCGGCGCCGTGATCGGCCCCGAGGACCTCCCCCTCGTCTGGTAATTAAGGGGACTAATTAAGGGGACAGTTTACTTAATTCCGCCGCGCGGCTGGCTTGTCGGAGATAAGTAAACTGTCCCCCGAATTGTCCCCGATCTTTTTGATGGATACGCCAACGCCGTTCAGGATGGATTGGGCGACGACTGATTCGACGGTGTCGTCGCTGGTCCAGTCGTTAAACGATACCCCTGCGTGACGGCCAGCCACGCGCTGCCACTGGGCTGAACGCTTGTGACCATAGCCGTGCGGCAGGCTTACCACGCCCTGACGGATATCGTCCGTAATCCGGATCGGTACAGCCTCGCTGTGGAGCGTATTCTCGAGGAGTACCTCGTCTCCATCGTCCAGTTCGTACGCTGCCGCATCGGCAGAGTGTATCCACAGCGTGCAGCGGTTTTCCCCGGTCATCAGCGTGTCGATGTTATGCATCCAGGAATTGTTGCTGCGCAATTCGCGCCGTCCGATCAGTTGCAGCGGGGACTCTCGCTCGTTGGATTTTGTCTGGACGGCTTCAGGCGATAGGGAGCCGGACAGATAGGCTTTCAGTGCGTTCAGGAGGCTGTCAGGCGCGAGCTGCACCTTGCCATCGCGATGGAACACGCGCGACTCGAAGCCCTCGCGCAACGGGCCCAGGTCCAGTCCGTGCGGGTGTTGCTGTATTTGTTTCAGTGACAGCCCCTTCCTGAAGGGATTGAACTTGTTCCCATAGGGCCCGGTGCGGATCAGGAGTGCAGCCATCTGTGTCGGTGTCCAGCGCATACCGAGGCGCCTGAGCAGTTTGATCACGCCGTCGATGATCGCGGTACCGGTAGCGCCTCCACCCAGACCCTCTGCGAGACTGACGATAATCTCCCAGGCCGCCCGCTGGTCAGCGGGCTGGGGCAGCACCGGCGGTGACCAGCGCGCGATGTTTCTCACGGACCACAGCGGATACATCACCGAAATGTAATCCTGCGTGAGCGGATGAGCCGAGGGTAGGATCAGATCCGCATGGCGCGTGGTTTCGTTGATGTAGGCGTCGATCGATACCATGAAATCGAGCGTGCCCAGGGCGCGATCCAGACGCCTGCCGTTTGGCGCGGAAAGCACCGGGTTGCCCATCATCGTCACCAGGGCTTTCACCTGACCTTCGCCTGGCGTCTCAATCTCTTCGGCCAGTGCCGTCGTCGGCAGGAATCCCATCACTTCAGGCAGGCCGCGCACGCGCGATCCCCAGCGCCCGATGCCTTCCTCGCCGCTTCGCGCATTCAATGCCGCCAGATCCATGTGGGGCGTGGGAAACAGGACGCCACCGGCTCGCCCCAGGTTGCCAGTGACGATGTTCAACAGGTCGCCCGCCCAGGTGGCGAGCGTCGAGTG
>CAYGOX010000018.1:0-21986 GCA_964351485.1 uncultured Halioglobus sp. | reverse complement strand
CGCAGCTGGTACAGACGGGAAATCATCACCTTGAGCCAGGTATTACCGCTCTTGGGGTGCCCGATGATCAGAAAATTGGCCCGGTGCGCCTTGGCCAGCTCCAGTTCGGCGAGGTACTTGCGGCGCAACGCGACCCGCGTTTTTGCCGGCAACGGCTGCGTTGGAATGAGAATCAGCGCCTTCTTGACGCCATCACTCAGGTTAAACATGATCGGTCTTCTCGCAGGGGCGCCGGGGTCTGGTGCGCAAAGCGTGCAATTATGGGGCATGCGGCCCAAAATGACCAGATAGGCGGCGGTTCGTGTACAATGCGCGCAGACTAAACGCCCGTTTTTATCACCGGCGCGACCGACCACGAGACCGAAACTTCCTTGATACTCGACCGCCCCATCAGCCGGGAAATCATTCGCCCCTTCGTCACCGGTCTGGGCCTGCTGGTTCTGATTTTCGTCGGCTTTTCAGCGGCCAAACAGCTGTCGCTCGCCGCCGACGGACAGCTCGACATGCTCACCGCGTTCAAGCTGATCGGCCTCAATACCGTCATCACGCTCGAAATTCTCATGCCCTCGGCCTTTTTCTTCTCGGTGCTGTCAGCCATCGGCATGCTCTACCGCGATTCGGAGATGGCCGCACTGTATGCCGCCGGCGTGAGCCGCGCCCGCATCCTGGAGTCGGTCCTGAAGCTGGCCCTGGTGCTGGCGCTGATCACCGGGCTGACATCCATCGTCGCGCGGCCCTGGGCCTACCGGACCAGCTACGCGCTGGAGTCGCAGGCGGCCGCACAGTTTGACCTGAAAAAAATGTCCGCCGGCGAATTCCTCAACATGCAGGGCAGCGACTATACCTTCATGGCCCGCGACATCGACCTCGACCGCGGCGTGCACAAGGGCGTGTTCCTGCACAAACACCACCACGACCTGCGCCGCATCGAGATTATCGTGGCCGAGGAAGCCGAGATGCCGACGCTCAACCCGGGCAAGGCACTGCAGGCGCGTTTCGTGAACGGCTATAACTACCTGCTGGACGCGCGCGAGAACATCGACATCACCATGCAGTTCAAGGAGCTGGTGGTGCAGATGCCCAACGAGGAAGCGCAGGAACGCTACCGGCGCAAAGCCGAGACGACACTCAATCTCGCGCAATCGGACCAGCCCAAGGACATCGCTGAATACCAGTGGCGAATCACCACGCCGCTGGCCACCATTCTGCTGGCCCTTATCGCGGTCCCGCTGGCGCGCGCCGCGCCGCGCGAATCGCGCGTTCGCAATTTCGCCATCGCGCTGGGCGTTTACGTGGCGCTGTTCTCCATCGTCAGCGTGCTGCGGACGCTGATGGAACAGGGCAAGCTCGACGAATTCCCCGGCCTGTGGAGCGCCTACGCGGCGCAGGCGGTGGTGTTGATGTTGTTGCTGATAGAACCGAGGCGTAGACGCGGGTGATACTCCAACGCTACATCGCCGGTAGCCTGGTGAAAGGCTGGCTGCTGGTCCTGCTGGTACTGGGGGCCGTCTTTGGCCTGATCAGCTTTACCCAGGAACTGGACCAGACGCAGGCGCAGTACGGCACCTGGGAGGCCGCGCGATACACCCTGATGGTCCTGCCCAACCAGCTGGTCAGCCTCGCTCCCGTCATCGCGCTGCTGGGCAGCATCGTGGCCCTGGCCAGTCTCGACCGCGGCAACGAGCTGACCATTATCAGCTGTACCGGGTTCCCGCTGAGCCGGCTGCTCACGGCCGTGGTCATCCCGACCCTGGTGCTGATGACGCTGCTCTGGGCCTGCATGGAGTACCTCACTCCCCAGCTGCAACAGCGGGCCGAGAACGAGCGCCAACGGCTGCGCTATGAAAATGCCTCGGGATTGCCCAGCGGCGGCGTCTGGTCCACCGATGGCAAACGCTACATTCACCTGGGCCGGATGTCCGCCGACAACACCCCCGGCGCCATCAGCCTGTTCGAGTTCGACTCGGACGGCCAGCTCACCCGCGCAGTGCGGGCAGACAGTGCAACGGTACACCGGGACCGGCGCTGGGAGTTCCAGCGCGTTTGGGAAAAAACCCTGGTCGACGGCGAACTCAGAACGCGGGGACACAAGACACTGGAAATTGCCAACCTCTGGTCACGGCGCGAACTGCCGTCACTGACCCAGAGCGCCGACAGCATGAACCTGTCAGTGCTGTACCGGTACACGCGCTACCTCGCGGGCAATGGCCAACCCGTGGAAAAATACCTGCACCCGTTCTGGCAACGCCTGCTGATGCCGATTACCGTGTTGGCCATGGTACTGCTGGCCACGCCCATCAGCGCCAGCGTCGCCGGCGGTCGCGACCGTTCGTTCGGGCTCAGCCTGGCCATCGGCGCCCTGCTGGGCATCCTGTTCTACCTCGGCGCGCAGATCGTCTTCGCGGTGGGCCAGGTTATGCAGTGGAATGTGCCGCTGGTCGCGCTGACACCAGCCCTGGTGATTTCCGGGGCAGCCGTCTACCTCTTGCGGCGCATGCAGTGGTAACGGGCAGCTTTCACGTGAACCAATCGATGCAAGGACAACCCGCATGGGCCTGATGCTGCATTTCTTCCGCGCCTATCGCGGACAGACATTGCTGATGCTGCTGGCGCTGCTGCTGTCGGGTGTCGCCGAGGGCATCGGCCTGTCCGCGTTACTGCCGCTGATCAATGTCGCGTTGGGCTCGGAGGGTATCGGTGCGATCCCCGGGCTGGACGAGGCCAGCAACAGCGCCTTTGAACAGGCCGTGCTCGGCGCACTGGACGCGGTCAATATCGCGCCAACGCTGGGCAACATGCTGTTTCTCATTATCGCCGGCATTGCCTTCAAGAGCCTGTTCCTGCTGATCGCACAACGGCAGGTCGGCTACACCGCGGCGCAGGTGGGCACCGACCTGCGCCTGGAAATGCTCAGGGCCGTCCTGCGCAGCAAGTGGGAGTATTTCCTCCACCAGCCGGTCGGCAAACTGACCAACGCGCTGGCCACCGAGGCGCAGCGTTCCTCCGATGCCTTCGTCAATGGCGCAACGGCAATCACCTTTTTGATCCAGGCGATTATCTACGGTGGTGTCGCGTTCGCCCTGTCCTGGCGCGCCTCACTGGTCGCGATCGGCGCCGGTGTGTTCGTGATTGGCCTGTCCCACTTCCTGGTGCGCATCACGCGCAAGGCCGGGCGCCGGCAGACCAACCTCATGACAGCACTGATGGCCAATCTCACCGACACCCTGCAGTCGGTGAAGCCACTCAAGGCCATGTCGCGCGAGCACCTGGCCGACCAGGTCCTGGCGCATGACACCAACCGCCTGAACATGGCATTGCGGCGCCAGATTCTCGCCGGCGCGGTACTGGATTCGGCACAGGAACTGATGTTCACCGTATTTATCTGCCTGGGTATCTACGTGGCGCTCGATCTCTACGGCATGGCGCTACCCACGGTGATGGTGCTGGTGGTCGGTCTCGGTCGCTCCTTCACATTCCTGGGCAAGGTACAGAAGCAATACCAGAAACTGGCGCAGGGCGAGAGCGCGTTCTGGTCGCTGCGCGCGGCGATCGACGACGCCGACGCCGCGCGGGAAAAACTCGACGGCGGGGCCCCCTGTCACTTCGAGCAGGGGCTGTCGCTGCGCGATATTCACTTTGCCTACGATGACCAGCACCCGGTATTTCACGGCCTGAACCTCGATATTCCCGCCGGCTCGCTCACCACCCTGGTCGGGCCTTCGGGCGCGGGCAAGACCACGATCATCGACCTTGCCATCGGGCTCATTCGTCCGCAGCAGGGCGATGTGGTAGTGGACGACACGCCGCTGCAGGCACTGGACATCAAAGCGTGGCGAAAGATGATCGGCTACGTGCCGCAGGACACGCTCCTGCTGCACGACACCATCGAGCACAACGTGACGCTCGGCGACCCGGCACTGGACGAAACGGATGCCGAACGCGCGCTGCGCGCCGCCGGTGCGTGGGAATTCGTCGGGAAACTCGCCCAGGGCATGGACACCGTGGTCGGCGAACGCGGAGGCAAACTCTCCGGCGGTCAGCGCCAGCGCATCGTCATTGCTCGCGCCCTCGTGAACAACCCCCGATTGCTGATTCTCGACGAGGCGACCAGCGCGCTGGATCGCGGCAGCGAGGAAGCGGTCCGACAGACCATGGAATCACTCAAGGGCCAGCTCACTATCCTGGCAATCTCGCACAACCGCTCGATGGTCGACGCCGCCGATCACGTCTACCGCTTACAGGACGGCGTCGCAACACTACTCGACGCACAGGCGCGCTCAGACTTCGCCAAGTAGCGCCTCGACCGCAGCGACAGTACGTTGCAGTTCACTGTGCGCGGGAATACGGGCAGAGGTCAGCACCTGATCGCTCCATACCGCGTAACCCCTCTGCACAAGCTGCTCGTGCACCAGCGTGATATCGCGCGTGAGCCGCTGCCAGAAAAACCGCATCAGTACGTTGTACAGCGTTCCCCCCAGGCGGAAATCCGTTTTTGAAGGGGACGTTTCGCGCATGCCTCCCAGGTCAAAAATTTTCACCGGCCGACCCGTGGCGCAGGCTTCGGACAGCATCGCGATACTGTCACCGGTCACCACGATCTGATCGGCGCAGGCCAGCATCCCGACATAGGGATTGGCCGTATCATCTGGCCGCCACGGGTAGAAAAAGTGTGGCGCATCCAGGTGCGCTTCCAGTGCCTGCACCGCGCTGTCGCTGGTGCGCGAACTGGTCGTGACCAAGAGCGAACCGCCCGCAGCACGTGCCATTGCGGACGCCTCGCGCGCCAGTCGGGCGGCCGCGTGCTCACCGAAGGTGAAGGGGCCGCTGTCACCGCCGCACACGATCGCAATCCGCGGTGCGCTCAGGTGCGAGAAGCTGCCCTCCCACTGCTCGCGCGCCGCGGCCAGGCGCTCGGGCGTCAGGCTGTGCAGGGTCAGTGCGTTGTGCAGCACATTGGGATGCGCCGGGACGCGGTACTGTGGTGTCGTCACTACCAGGTCGAAGCCTTCAAGGCTGCCCCAGGGGCGCCCCACATGCACGTAGCGGGTGCGGCCACCCGATTGCGCGACAATCCAGCGACAGACCGGCTCATTGCGCACCCCGCAGGAAATCACCAGGTCGGGCCAGGGCGCCTGCAGCGTCGCCGCCGATTCTCCGGTGACGCCACGCAGCGTCGCCAGACCCAGCACGTGCGGCATCACAACGTGCTTGCGGTACTGCAGGGTTTTCACGCAACCGTCGGCGCCGAGTCGCTCAACCAGCGCGTCAAACAGCGCCCGTACCTGCCCCCGCTCGCCAGCACGGTAAGCGTCCACCAACCAAATCACTGGCATTGGGAGGGTTCCATCGGTATAGTTCGAGCCTTCAAAATCTAGCGACCTGTCACGGCAGGCGCAAGAGCACGATTGCCATGACTGATTACCAAGAATACCTCGATTTCCTCTACGCGACGCTCGAACAGCAGAACAAAAACAATCTGGCGCTGTCCGAAGAGACGGCACTGGTGGCAGACATGGGTCTGAGTTCACTGGAGGTCATGGAATTTATCGAGAAGATCGAGGACCACTTCGATATCTCGATTCCACTCAACATACTGCCCGACGTCAACACCATTGGTGACCTGGCCGCCAAGGTCAAGGAACTGAACCTCTGATCGACGTCACCCGCTGCAGAACCTGGTGAGGAGGTCGTCCCGACGATGCTGTTCGATAAATTCAAAACCATGGCCGATTTCCAGGCCGAGCTTGCCGCACGCGACGTTGCGCCGTTCGGCGCGGTAACCGAACAACTGCTCTCTGCCACCGAGGGCATCGTGCAGGGACGCCGCGTCATCCTCGCCGGCACCAACAACTATCTCGGCCTGTCCTACGATCCGCGCTGCATCGCGGCCGCCCAGGAAGCGGCAGGACGCTGGGGGACTGGCACGACCGGCTCGCGTCTGGCCAACGGCTCTTTTGCGGAGCACCAGGCGCTGGAAACTGAGATTGCGGACTTCTACGGCGTTGATCACGCCATTGTATTTTCCACCGGTTACGCCGCCACCATGGGCATGTGCTCGACACTGGCAGGCCCCGGTGACGTTATCCTGCTCGACGCCGACAGCCACGCCAGCATCTACTCGGGCGTGAAACTCAGCGGCGCGGAAATCATCCGCTTCAAACACAGCAACCCCGACGACCTGGCCAAGCGCCTGCGCCGGCTCGGCGACCGGGCCAGCCAGGCCCTGATCATCGCCGAGGGCATTTATTCCATGCTCGGTGACGTCGCGCCGCTCCAGGAAATTGCAGCCGTCAAACGCGAATACGGGGGCTACCTGTTTCTCGACGAGGCGCATTCCATGGGCGCGCTGGGCGAGACCGGCCGCGGTGCCGCGCAGGCAGCGGGTGTCGAGGACGATGTCGACTTTTTCGCCGGCACGTTCAGCAAAAGTCTTGGGGCGATCGGCGGCTTCTGCGTCAGTCGCCACCCGGAAATGGAAGCGATCCGCTACTGCATCAACGCCTACATCTTCACCGCCTCCTCATCGCCCTCCATTATCGCTTCGACACGCGAGGCGCTGCGCATCATTCGCGCAGAACCCCAACTGCGAACAAAACTGTGGGACAACGCCAATCGCCTGTATGATGGCCTCAAGGCCCTCGGCCTTCCGGTCGGCCCCACGGCCAGCCCGGTGGTGGCAGTCGAGATGGAGGACCGCTCCGGTACGGTCGACTGCTGGCAGGCGCTGATGGAGCGCGGTGTCTATGTCAATCTTGTGGTACCGCCGGCATCGCCCTCCACCAACTTTCTCCTGCGCAACAGTGTCAGCGCCGCGCCTTCTACCGAGCAGCTCGACACGATCATCGCCGCGTACGCCAGCCTCGTGGACGCCGGGCTGATCACGACCAGCGCCGCCGCCTGATGGACAAGATTCTTATCACGGGCAATGGCCCGCTGCGGGGCGAGGTGCACGTGGCCGGCGCGAAAAACGCGGCGCTGCCCATTATTGCCGCCGCACTGCTCAGTGCAGAACCGCTGCACGTAACCAACATCCCGGGCGTGCGTGATATCGGCACCGCCCTGCAGCTCATGGAATTGCTCGGCGCGCGGGTTACGCGCGACGGCACGCAGCTGAGCCTCGATACCAGCGGGGTGAACTCGGTGCACCTGCCCTATGAACTGGTCAAGACCATGCGCGGCTCGATCCTGATGCTGGGCCCGCTGCTGGCGCGTTTTGGCGAGGCCGACGTCTCCCTGCCCGGCGGCTGCGCCATCGGCTCGCGCCCGGTCAACGAACACATCAGCGGGCTCGAGGCGATGGGCGCCAACATCGACATCCAGGGCGGCTATATCAAGGCCCAGGCCGACCGGTTGCGCGGTGCGCACTACGTGTTCGACGTGCCGTCCGTCACGGCGACCGAAAACCTCATGATGGCGGCCGCGCTCGCCGATGGTGTGACCACGCTGGAAAACTGCGCGCTGGAGCCGGAGGTGGAAGACCTGGGGCTGCTGCTACAGGCCATGGGCGCACGCATCAAGGGCGCGGGTTCGAGCACGATCACGATCGAAGGGGTTGAGACGCTGCACGGTGCGCAGCACCACGTGCCACCCGATCGTATCGAGACCGGCACCTTCCTGGTCGCCGCCGCAGCCACGCGCGGTGCCATTACCGTGCGCGACACACGGCCGGACTTTCTCCAGCACGTACTGGGCAAACTGGAACAGGCCGGTGCGCAACTTGAACTGGGCGAGGACTGGATTCGCATCGACACCGCCGGCAAGCGCTGCAAGGCGGTCAACGTGCACACCGCACCGCATCCCGCGTTCCCGACCGACATGCAGGCCCAGTTCATGGCGCTCAACGCGCTGGCCGAGGGTTCTGCCACCGTCGTGGAAAACATTTTCGAGAACCGCTTCATGCACGTCGCCGAACTGCAGCGCATGGGCGCCGATATCGAATTGCAGGGACACACGGCCATCGTCAAGGGCCGCGAACGCCTGCAGGGCGCGCCGGTCATGGCCACGGATTTGCGCGCCTCCGCCTGCCTGATCATCGCCGCGCTGGCGGCCGACGGTGAGACCTCGATCGACCGCGTCTACCACCTCGATCGCGGGTATGCGAACATCGATACCAAACTCGCCGACCTGGGCGCGCTGATCAAACGCGTCTAGTCCGACCCGGACCCAACGCCATGGCACAGCGCTTTGCCCAGCTATCGGATCCCCACCTGAGCACCCTGGAGGGCGTCAGCCCGACCGCCCTGCTCAACAAGCGCGCACTGGGCTACCTGTCGTGGCGACGCAAGCGCCGCTTTGAACATCGCCGGGAAGTCCTCGACGTACTCCAGAACGACCTGGGCGCACAGCCCCTGGACCAGATCCTGGTCACCGGCGATCTCACGCATATCGGGTTACCCGAGGAATTCGACCAGTGTCGTCAATGGCTGGAGCAGCTTGCGCCGCCCGACGAACTCGCCCTGGTGCCGGGCAATCACGATGCCTGTGTCCGCGCGCCCTGGGACGACACCTTTGCCAAGTGGGCGCCGTACATGGCGGGCGACAATGCCGCGGCGACGTTCCCGTCGCTGCGCGTGCGCGACCAGATCGCGTTTATCGGGCTCTCAACCGGCTGCCCGAAACCGCCGCTTATGGCGTCGGGAACGCTGGGCGAAGCGCAGCTGGCAGCCCTGCCAGCACTGCTGAAGGAGACGGCCGAACGCGGCCTGTTTCGCGTGGTGTACCTGCACCACAGCCCGATCGCGGGTCTGGAGAAATGGCGCAAGCGCCTCACCGATGCCGACCGCCTGCAGGCGCTGCTCGAAACACACGGCGCCGAGTTGGTGGTGCACGGACACGGGCACAGGGCGCATTTCCACACGCTCCAGACCCGGGCCGGCGACCTGCCGGTCGTGGCGGTACCCTCGGCCTCGGCGCTGGGACTACACGGGGGTGACGTGGCGAGCTATAACACGTACAGCGTGGCGCGCGCCGCAAACGGCTGGGACTTGTCGATCGACACCCGTCGCTTTGATCCCCATGCGGGACAATTCACAATGGCCGGAACACGCCAGGTGCCACTCGAGCGCTAGGCGTCCTGCTCGGCGGCTTTTTGCAGCGCGCCCTGCACCAGCACCAGATCGGCAATGGAATCGACATCGATGGCCGCATTCGCATAGGGCAGGATCACAGCGCGCATGCGCAGCCCGAGGCGCTTGCTGAGCTTGGTCAGCGCCTCCTCCAGCGACAGCCAGCCGAATCGATAGCGGATCACCGCCCACCAGCCGAGCAGCCCGATTACCACCAGGGGCTTCTTGCGCTCCTGTTCGATGCGCCGCCAGAACTTCGCCGCCCGACGACCCTCCGGCGTGATAAACGCAAACAGGTTGCAGCCGCAGAAATCGCCGTCGCTGAATCGCAGCACGGTTTTCTTGATCCCCGGATAGGCCTCGGCAACCAGCGCGTAGGGCGCCAGGCCTACGGCCACATCCACATCGTCGGCAAGACTCTGGCGCCCGAAGGCGTCGACAATTTCCGGGGTCAGCAGCGGATGATCCGCGGTGGTCAGCAGTACCGCCTCGTCCGGGGCCAGCTCCCCCATGGCCTGGTAGGCGCTCGTACTGGGGCTGATCCCCGGCGCGCTCCAGGTGATTTCGCCGTCGTCGACCCAGCGCTGCAGCTCGGCATCCGTCGCCACCTCGCTGGCCTCGGGGCCGGCCAGGCGAATTTTGTTGACGACCTTGCTGACCCGCAGCGAACTGAGCACACGGCGAACCATGGGCGTGCCGTCCAGGTCGATCATGGCTTTGGAGCCGGCTTTGGTGTGGTTAATCAGCGAATCGGCCTTGGTCCTGTCACCAGCCAGGACGATAGCGGTCATCTGGTGCGTCTGGGGGTCTAGCTGCATGAATACCCTACAGTTCTTTTTCGTACACGCGGTAGGTTTTATACGCCTGGCCGCCTATGGATTCAATGATGTTGCGCATGCCGTCGTTGTCCTCGAGGATCCAGCCCATCTCCACATCGACCACGCCCCGGGCATGCAGCGCCTTGCGAACCGCGTCAATCACCACGAACGCCAGGGTCGGGCCGAGGCGGGAGTGCTGAAACGCCTGGCGCACGCCCATCAACGGCACCCGCGCCGTCCGCGGGTGCTTCACCTTCAGGCGCCACAACAATCGCGCCCAGCCAAAAGGCAGCAGGCGGCCATCCAGATCGCGGGCCGCCTCGTTCAGGTTCGGCAGCGCCACGATGAAGGCCACCGGCTCGCCGTCGTACTCGGCGATCTGGATATAGTCGTCGGGCATCAGCTGGGTGAGCGTGTTGACCGTGTCCGCCCAGTCGGCCTGTGCCAGCGGCACGAAACCCCAGTTGTTCTGCCAGGCGTCGTTGAAAATCTCCCGCATCAGCTCTGCATCCTCGGCCAGCGCATCGCGGCGAACGCTGCGCACCGACACCCGACCGGAGACGCGCTGGGCAAGGCGTTCCATAACCCGCGGCGCCTCAAAATCGGGCCGCACGTGGTACGCCAGCAAATCCTTCGCCCCGTGATAACCCGCCGCCTTGATGGCAGCGTCATACCACGGTCGCCCATGCCCCATCATGACGTACGGCGGGGTATCGAAACCGTCGACCAGCAGGCCCACCTCTTCGTTCACATGCAGGTTGAAGGGACCGCGTACCTGGCGCATGCCCTGGTCGCGCAGCCACTGCTCAGCCGTGGCCAGCAGCTGTTGCAAGGCTTCGGGATCGTCGAGCGATTCTGCCAGGCCGAAATAGCCGCACTGGTCGTCGTGCTGCGCCAGGTGCATCTGGTCCACCTGCGCGGTGATGCGCCCCACAGGGCGGCCGCCGCGGTAGGCCACCCAGGCCTGGAAATGCGCGTGATCGAAGAAATGGTTGCCCGGCGAGATCTGCGCCCGCTGCATGAACCGCAGAGGTGCGATCCACGCCGGATCGTCGGCGTAGACCCTGTGCGGCAGGGCCAGGAAGTCGCGTTTCGCGCGACGCCCCGCCACCACCTCCACGGTGAGACTGGCACCCTGGGGATCGACCATAAAAGCCCCGATTCGGCCACCTCGAAGGCGGCCCTGAAGAACAAGCCGCGCAGTATAGCCCCGAACGGCGAGCGTGCGAAGGGAAAATCTGAAAAGTCTCGAAATAACAGTAAGTTGCGATGCGAAGATGGCGCCCTCGAGCGGGGCAATAATCACCTCCGGAAATGGCGCCTGCGGGTTATTTCTATTCCCTGTTTTGGGTGCATTTGCCCAATAGTTTACGCGGGCGCGTGGTAATATTACCTATTAGCCCCAAAGGCCAAATGTTAGTATACGCACCTATCAGGTAGAGCAGTTTACCTGAGCGTAGGGGCACCCACATGTACGCATACTTGTACACAAAAAGAGAAGTTGCCCAAACAATCGAGTGGGAGTTTTAAGTTGATTTTCCCAATCTCCGCAGTGGCGGGAATGGGCAGCTTTTGTTCGTAACTTTTGTTCGAGACAGGTGTTAGCGCAATCGGTTAAGGCGCCCGGAGAGAGGAAGGTTCATTGTCACACGTCAACCTGGAAGCGACCCCCACGGGCAACGCACTGGATTTCCGCCCGGCTGATTTCGCCACTCTGACCGAAGCTCTCGACTACGCTGCACAGGGCTCTACCGGCTCCAACTTTTACACCGGCCGCGGTGACATCTACGCCAGCATTACCTATCGCGACCTGCGTGAGCAGGCCATCACACTGGCCCACCAGCTGCTCGCACTGGGCCTGGACAAGGGCGACCGCGTTGCCCTTGTCGCCGAGACCAACCCCGATTTCATTCGCTTCTTCTACGCCTGCCAGTACGCCGGTCTGATCCCCGTGGCCTTGCCGGCCTCGGTCAAGGTCGGCGCGCACTCGGCCTACGTGGCGCAGCTGAAGCTCCTGCTGGAGGCCAGCGACGCCTCGATCGGCATGGCGTCAGAGGGCTACCTGCCCTTCCTGCAGGAAGCCAGCGAAGAACTGGACATGCGCATGGTCGACACACCCGAGGCGTTTTACGCGCTGCCGGCCGGCGACAGCACGCTGCCTACAGCACAGCCCGACGATATCTCTTACATCCAGTACACATCAGGCAGCACGCGATTCCCGCGCGGCGTCGTCATCAAGCACAAGACGGCCATGGCCAACCTGCAGGGTATCGTCAGCGACGGCCTGAAAATGGACAGTTCGGACCGCATGATGTCCTGGCTGCCCTTCTACCACGACATGGGCCTGGTGGGCTTTGTCCTGGTGCCAATGGCGGCACAGGTGTCCATCGATTACCTCGACACTCGCGAATTTGCACTGCGCCCGCGGCAGTGGATGTCGCTGATGACCAAGACCCGCGCCACGATCTCCTTTGCACCGTCTTTCGGCTACGACCTGTGCGCCCGCCGCGTCCGCCCCGCCGATGTCGCGAGCTACGACCTGAGCCACTGGCGCGTGGCCGGCATCGGTGCTGAAATGATCCGCCCGGAGACACTGACACACTTCGCCGAGATGATGGCGCCCGCCGGCTTTGATCCGCGCGCCTTCCTGGCCTGCTACGGCATGGCCGAATGTACCCTCGCAGTCAGCTTCTCCCCCCTCAACACCGGATTCACCACACACCACATCGACGCCGATCATCTGTCCGAGCACCATGAAGCGGTCCTGCTCGACGAGAATGAGACCGAGGGTCGTGGCCGCCATTTCGTAAATTGCGGCGTTCCGCTGCCCAACTTCGAAGTACAGATCCGTGAAGGGGAACAAGTACTGGGCGACTGGAAGAGCGGTGTCATCTACCTGCGCGGACCCAGCGTCATGTCAGGCTACTACAACCTGCCGGAAGAAACCGGTCACGCATTGAGCGAAGACGGCTGGCTCAACACCGGCGACATCGGTTACCTGGTAGACGGCGTCCTGACCATTACCGGGCGCAAGAAAGACCTCATTATCATCCACGGCCGCAACATCTGGCCGCAGGACCTCGAGCACGTCGCCGAGACCCAGCCTGAAGTTCGCTCCGGCGACGCCGTCGCGTTTTCCGCCCCCAACCACGAGGGCGAGGAAATGTGCGTGCTGATGGTCCAGTGCCGCGAGCAGGATCCGGTCAAGCGCAACAACCTCGTGCGCCGCCTGACCGCCCTGGTGCGTATGGAAATGAGCCTCGACTGCTACGTCCAACTGGTTCCCAACCGCTCACTGCCGCGCACCTCCTCAGGCAAGTTGTCCCGCGCCAAGGCACGCCTCGACTTCATCAACTCGCACACCCTCGAAGACCTCAACGCGGCGGCGGAAGAGCTGCGTCTCATGGTGGCTTCCGCCTGAGCACCCGCCCTGCAACCGTCGGCATTACCGGCGCCACGGGCTTTATTGGCAGCAACCTGTGTAAACGCCTCGTAGACCAGGACTATACGGTCAAGGCGCTGGTGCGCGACCCGGCTCGCGCCACACACCTGCAATCTTTGGGCGTTCAACTCATTACCGGCGATCTTGCCGATACCCGGGCGCTTTGTAGCCTGGTGAGCGACTGCACAGCGGTGGTACATGGCGCCGGCGCGGTAAGAGGCAACAACCAGGAAGATTTCGACCGGGTCAACGTGACCGGCACTCGCGCCGTGGTCGATGCTATGGCAGCCCAGGCCCCCACTGCCCGGCTGGTCCACCTCTCTTCCCTCGCTGCGCGCGAGGCGATGCTCTCCTATTACTCCCGGAGCAAGGCCAGGAGCGAGGCGGTATTGACCGAGCACAGCGATCTGGACTGGGTTGTGCTGCGCCCTCCCGCCGTCTACGGGCCGGGCGATGTCGAGATGTTGCCGCTGTTTCGCACCATGTACCGCGGTCTCGCCCTCGTACCGGGTTCGGTCGAGGCCCGCACCTCGCTCATCCACGTCGACGACCTCACCCGTGCCATCATCGCCTGCCTCACGTGCGAGGAGGCGCGGCACCAGGTTTTCCACCTCGGGGACGGCACTGCCGGCGGCTACAGCTGGGCTGAGATGGCGGCTATCGGCCAGGATCTTTGGTCGCGGCGGGTCAGGCTGTGGCAGATTCCCGCCTGGATCCTCGACAGCGTCGCCTTCCTCAACAGTCACCGGGCGCGCTTCATCGGCGGCGCCCCCATGCTGACCCCGCAGAAGCTGCGTGAATTGCGTCATCCCGACTGGGTGGTGAGCAACGAAGCGATCACGCGGGTCACCGGCTGGGAGCCCAGGATCGCCCTGCGCGAGGGGCTGCAGGCCCTGCAAATACCGGCACTTTGACCACGATTGACCGCGCCGGGCTACGGTATAATCGCCCCTCTGACACTATCTGACAGGCACTACCCGTGGCGGAGTTCATCCTCGGCAGCCCACTTCGCAACCTCGCGCGCGACAATGAGACCCTGCGCAACATCCTGTGGCGGGCGGACTATGCGCTGGTGTGGAGCCTGCAAAAGCTGCTGCGGCTGCTGCCTGTCGACCTCAGCTCACGCGCCGGCTCACGCCTGGGACGGTGGATCGGGGCCCTGATGAAACGCAAGAGCGCCATCTACCGCGAGAACTTCGCCGTCGCGTTTCCCGAGCTGTCAGCCGCGGAACTGGACGCGCTGGTGGCCGACGCCTGGGGGCAGGCAGGCCGCATCCTGGCCGAGTACGCCCACCTGCCGACCATTATCGAAGATCCGGAACGGGTTACTATCGAGATTTGCGGTGACGCGCCGGTGTTCAGGGATGCCTCGAAACCCGCCATTTTCGTCGCCGCGCACCTGGGCAACTGGGAAGTGATCGGCTCCACGATGGGCAGGATGGGTATTCCCAGTGCGACACTGTATTCACCCCCGACCAACCCGCTGCTCGAGCGACTCCTGTTCGATTCGCGCCGCGCGCTGGACTGCACGCTGATCCCGCGGGACAACAGCGCCCGGATGCTGGTGAGGGCCATCAAGGAAGGTCGCTCGGTCTCGATGGTCATGGACCGCCGGGTAGACGATGGCACAGCGATTCCGTTTTTCGGCGAGGACAAGCTCTCGACGCTGGTGCCCGCAAAACTGGCGCTGAAACTGAACTGCGACCTCATCCCCATCCGTATCTACCGGGGCAAGGACGCGCACTTTCACGTGGTCTTCCAGGAGGCCATCGAGGCGCGTAACCCCGACGCCGACGAAAATGACCGGGCCATCGACATGATCACGCAGGTTCACACGCTGTTTGAACAGTGGATTACCGAGACACCCAGCGACTGGTTCTGCTCGAAACGCCTGTGGCCAAGGGGTACACTCAAACACAGACAGGAGCGCGACCTTGGCGCGAAACCCGATTCCCATGCAGCCTGACCAACCTCACCAATCCATTCGCCTGTTCGAGAACGACCTTCTCGAGCGGTTGTCACACGTACACCCGATCACGCCCCTGGTGATGTGGGCACCCATCGCGGGATGGCTGCTCTGGCGCAGCTTCGCCGTCTATGATCTGGCCACCTGGCCCGTGATCGCGGTGGCGCTGGCCGGGATGTTTACCTGGACCCTGAGCGAATACTGTCTGCACCGGTTCGTTTTCCACTTCCCGGCCAAGAGCAAAATCGGCAAGTGGTTCGTGTTCCTGTTTCACGGCAACCATCACGAAGATCCGAAGGACAAGACCCGCCTGGTCATGCCGCCCGCCGGTGCGATCCCGATCATGGCGCTGCTGTACCTGCTGTTCGGCCTGTTTATTCCCCAGCCCTGGATCCAGCCGTTCTGCGGCGGGTTCATCATCGGCTACCTGATCTACGATTACATTCACTACTCCACGCACCACTTCCCCATGAAGAACCCGGTGGCGAAGTACCTCAAGCACTACCACCTGAAACACCACTTCTCCGGGGAGGGCGGTCGTTACGGGGTCAGTTCTCCGCTCTGGGATATCGTCTTCAGAACACACCCTGACCGCGGCTGACGAGTCATGCCGCAGTACTACCTGGTCCCCAAAGAACTGGCGAGCCGTGTGCCGGCGCTCGGCCGACTGGCGCAGTCCTTCGAAGCAGCGGTTTTCCGCGGGGTTTTCTGGCTCATCCGCCGCCTGTCACTGCGCCAGGCCAACCGGTTGGCTGCGGGCTTTTTCGGATTCACCGGGCCGCGTGGCGGCAAGGCGCAAAAAGCGCGAACCAATCTCGCTGTCGCCTTCCCGGACGCGACACCTGAATGGATCGAAGAGACCACGCGCGGCATCTTCCGGCACCTGGGTATTTCCGCAGCTGAACTGATCAAGCTGGAACAAATCTGGGCGGAGCGCGAGCAACGGCTGGAGTTCGAACTTGAGGACGCCGCGCGCGAACACCTGGAGAACAAGGGCGCCACCGTGTTCGTCTGCGCCCATGTCGGCGCCTGGCAACTTACCAATTTCATCGCAGGGCACATGGGCCTGACAATCAGCACAATTTACGCGCCGGAGTCGAACGCGGCACTGCGCGAGATGATGCTGTCGCTGCGCCATCACATGGGCGTCAACCTGATCCCCTCCGACGCCGGTGTGCGGCCGCTGATCAAGGAACTCAACAGCGGGCACAGCATCGGGATGGCCGTGGATACCAGACTAGACACGGGCAAACTGATTCCTTTCTTTGGCAGGGAAGCGCTGACCAATACCACCGCGGCGCGGCTGGCTTTGCGCACCGGCGCGGCGCTGGTGCCGATCAACGCCGTGCGCCTGCCCGGCGAGCGCTACCGCATCACCGTGTACGACCCGATTCCGAATCCGCTACCCGAGGCCGGCCTCGATGAGCAGGCAGAGGCGATGACCCTGGGCATCAACCAGGCGTTTGAGCGATGGATCAGGGCGACGCCCGACCAGTGGATCTGCCTGAAACGGCGCTGGCCAAAAGCGCACAAGCTCTGACGCGTTAGACAAACCCCGGCCGGAAGGTGCGCCCCAGTCGCAGGCGTCGCTTGCCGCGCGAATTGGCGCAGGCCAGTGCCGCACCGCTGACGCGGGCGGTGCGCAGATCGCCAAAAGGTGACCCCAGACCGCTGTTGACGATCAGCGCCACCGACAGGTCGCGCTGCGGGTCGGCCCAGGCCCCCGAACCGCCAAAGCCAAAATGTCCGAACGCCTGGCGCGGGAAACCGCGCGTGGTCGCCACGCCGTGATAACCCAGCCGCCAGCGCATGTCGAAGGGAATCACCGAGAGCTTGCCCGTCGGCGTCTGCAAGGTGGTGGCCTCGTGCAGCGTTTCACGCGAGAGAATGCGCTTGCCCTCGAACTCTCCACCGTTGGCCAGCGCCGCATACATCTTCGCGAGCGAGCGCGCTGTGAACAGCCCGTTGGCAGCAGGGATCGGCACCTGCAATGACTGCGCGGAACCAAAGTCGAACTCGCTGACACCGCGTGGCGCCAGCGCGTCGAAAATACTGACCAGGTCCGAGTCGCGCCCCATCCAGCGCAGCAGCTTGCTGATGTTACCCGCACCTTTTTCGATGTGACTGCCCACCCTGGTCTGCGACAACCGCCGCGTCGAGGCGGGAAACAACAGTTGCGCCGCGCGCGGCAGTACTTTCTTCGGCGCACCGATATAGAGACCATCCAGCCCCAGTGGCCGCGCGATCTCTTTCTGAACCAGGCTCGCAAACGGCTTGCCCGTCACGCGCTGAATTATCTCGCCAACGAGAAAGCCGAACGTCAGACCGTGGTAGCCGGTCCGGCTGCCAGGCGTGTGAATCGGCTCGGCGCGCTCAATCGCCGAGATCATGTAGTCCCAGTCCAGCATGCGCTCAATGTGATCGATCATCTGCCGGATGTGGTACAGGCCAGACTGGTGGGACATCACCTGGCGTACAGTGATCGCCTCCTTGCCGGCCTGGGCAAACTCCGGCCAGTACTTCGCAACGCGAGCATCGTAGTCAACGAGACCGCGATCCACCATGATGTGCATCAGGGTCGCGGCAACCCCCTTGGTGGTGGAAAAGCTGGGCGCCATTGTGTCGCGCTGCCAGAGATCGCCATGCTCATTGGCGCGTCCGCCCCAGAGATCCACGACACATTCGCCGCGGTGGTACACGCACACTGCGGCACCACCGTTGTCGTCGCGCAGAATGTCGCGCAGCGTCGCTTCAACGTCGGCGAAGTCGGGATGAATAAGGCCATCGAGGTGAATCTTGCGGGGTAACAGGCGGGAGATCGTCATCGACTGCTCCTTGTCCGGATTATCGTTATCGTGCCCTGGACGGTGCACATGTTTCGAACATATCACACAATCGTCACGTTGCCGATCCGGCGCAGTGACACCGGCGGCCCGTGGTGAAGCAGAAAATTTACGATTGGGCACAGCAATTCACCCTGCTCTGACTTATCATGACAGGAGCTTACACACAGACACCACCGAGGTAGTCCCATGCGCCGCGTCCTGTTAACCCTTCTCGGGGTAATCGCCGTCGTCATCGTCGCCGCCATCATCCTGGTGCCTCTGTTGGTGGACAAGGAGCAGATCCTCGCACTGGCGGCGGGACAGCTGGAGGAACAGACCGGCGCCCGGCTGGTGGTCAACGGCGACGCGGACCTGTCGATCTTTCCCACGGTCGGGCTGTCCGTCACCGATGCAGAAGTGACGCTGCCGGAAAAATCCCAACCGGATTTCACGATCAAGGCGCTCGATATCGGCGTCCAGTTCTGGCCGCTGCTCAAGGGCGCGGTAGCCATCGATACGTTCGCACTCGACGGCCTCAAGGCACGGGTTGAACTGGCCGAGGCCGAGGCTCCCATCGATACCAGCAAGATGAGCGACGCTGAACTCGATGCGTTTTACACCAAGCGACGCAAGGCCCTCGAAGCGGCGGGCCAGAAAGCGGGCGCCGAAGCAGCCCTGGCCGTGCCACTGGCGCTGAATGTAGCCAACCTGTCGATCAGTAACGCCGATATCGAATTGGTCAGTCCCGACGGTACGCCACCCACGCGGGTTCTCCTGCACGAGCTGAAAGCCAGCGGCCTGAATATCGACGGTCGCGAAATTCCGCTGCGCGTCAAACTCGAAGTGCCCGGCCAACAGCCGATTACGGCGGACATCAACGCGCAGTTTGCTGTCGACCAGGGTACCCAGCTTGCCACCCTGGCCGACCTGGAAGTCAGCGTTGCGGGCGCGACCACGCAGGTTGTGACACTGCGGGGCAAGGGGACTGTCGATTTGCAGAAACAGGTCGCCGACCTGGCCATCAACCTCGCAACGGGTGACGTCAAGGGCAACGGCCAGCTGCGCTATGCCAGCTTTGAAAGCCCGCAGGTGGACAGCACGCTGCATTTCAATCTGCTCGATCCCGCGATCCTGCTGCTGGCAGCGCCCGAGGCGGCCGCCGAAGCAGCCAGCGCAGACAATGCCGCGCAGACCACGGGAGACGAACCGCTTCCCCTGGATGCACTGCGTTCGCTTGATGTACGCGCGGCGCTGACAGTCGATGAAGCCCGTGTCGGCAATCACGCGATCAATTCCTTGAAGACGCGTCTGCGCGCGGTGGACGGGGTCATCAATCTGGAACCGCTGACCGGGGAGCTCCACGGAGGACAGATCACCGCCGGTCTGATCTTCAATGCCAAACACAATACGGCAACGCTGCGCACGATCGGGGGCCTCAACTCCCTGGATATCGCCCGCGCCGTCACTGCGACGGGGAGCACCGCAAAAGTCGCGGGCAGCGCCAACCTGGGCTGGCAGCTTCGCGGCGAGGGCCGCACGGCCAATGCGCTCACGCAAAGTCTGCAGGGCCCCATACAACTGGATACGATGAACGTCGTACTCGAGGGCACCAATGTACAGAAACTCCTGTGCCAGGCCGTGGCGCTGAGCAACCAGGAGAGTCTCAGCCAACCCTTTGCCTCACGTACCGAGGTTTCAACCCTGGGCGGGAAGATTCAGCTTGCCGACGGCAAGGCCAACCTGCAGCCGCTCAAGGCAGCACTGCCCCATGTCGGACTGACAGGCTCGGGCGACTTCAGCCTGCTCAGCCAGGACTTCGATTTCCGCCTCGCGGCGAGTCTGTCAAAATCGCTCGAAGAGCTCGACCCGGCCTGCCGGGTCAGCAATCAGCTGACCGCCATCGACTGGCCGGTCAGGTGCCGAGGCAACCTGGCCGACGCACCGTCGGGCTGGTGCAAGGTGGACAGCAGCAAGATCTTCGAGGATGTCGCCAAGCAAAAGGTCCAGAAGAAGGCCAGCAAGTTCCTGCGCAAATTGCTTGAGAAAAACAACAAGGATGCCGCGGAACAGTAACCGTTTTCTTGTAATCAGCCACAACCGCGCAGGGACATTCGATGCCAACGCTGTATCTGTTCGCGATTTCTCACTTCTGCGAGAAGGCCCGCTGGGCCCTGGATTATCACGGCATCAAGTACTCACTTGTGCACCTGCCGCCAGGCGCACACATGCGCTGGGCCCGGCGAACAGGACTGCCCGCCACGACGCTCCCCACGCTCAAAGCAGGCGATCACTATATCCAGGGCTCCTCGGACATAATCGATTGGGCAGATACCAACGGAGCAGGCGCGCCGTTGCTCACTCCACGCGATAGCGCGGCCGACGGTATTGCTGTAGAGCAGCGCTGCGACGACATCATTGGTGTACACACTCGACGGATGTTCTACTCCGAAGCCCTGATCAAACACCCGGAAACCGTGAAAGCGGTGTTTCTGGCAGACCTTAAACCGGCACAAAAAATCGCTACCACGGCTATCTGGCCTGTCCTGCGCAAGATGATGATTTCGAAAATGGATATCGGCATCGCTCAGGGAGAAGCATCAAAAAAAATCCTGGAGAGCGAACTGGACTGGCTCGACGGCCTCTACGCCGATGGCCGCCGCTTCTTACTGGAGGACCGATTCACACGTGCCGATCTCACGGTCGCCAGCCTGTTGTCACGCATTGCCGCTCCGCCAGAACACCCGGGTGCAGACCGGATGAAAACCTCGCCGGGACTGGCACCGCTTCTGCAACGCTGGCAATCACGACCGACGATCGAGAGAGTCCGGCAAAACTATCGGGAGTTCCGCAACGCGCACTCGGGCTGCTAAACTTCGCTCAACCGACGAAACCAGGTTCTGCATTCAGCTGACTCGTAGGTCGTCGACCCGATTTTTTCTCGTGGAGAAATACAATGCGCCAGCTCACCGGACTGGATGCCTCTTTCCTGTACCTGGAAACACCCAACGCACCCATGCACATCTCCGGACTGTCTATCTACGACCAGTCTACGGCTGAGGGCGGCCGCGTTCGCTTCAAGGAGATTATCGATAACACGGCCAAGCGAATGTCCAACCTGCCGGTGATGACACAGAAGCTGCTCACCGTCCCCATGAACCTGGATCATCCCTACTGGGTAACCGACGGCGCCTTCGATCCCGAATTCCATATTCGCCACATCGCGCTGCCCAAACCCGGCGACTGGCGCCAGCTATGCATTCTCATTTCACGCCTGCACGCCCGGCCGCTGGACCGCAACCGCCCGCTGTGGGAAATGTATGTCATCGAGGGGCTGGATAATGTCGAGGGCATCCCCGCAGGCAGCTTTGCCACGTTTACCAAGACGCACCACGCCGCCGTGGACGGCACTTCGGGCATGGAACTGACCGCCGCCATCCACGACCTGTCTCCTGACTACAAGCTCGGCCAGCGCGCCACCATGATTCGTGTCGACAGCCGTCCCAGCGGGGTCGAGATGCTGCTGCGATCGCAGCTCAACACGCTGCGCAAGCCGTTTCATTTTGTCAGCGTGGCGCGCAATACGGTCCCTGGCATGGCGCGGGCCGTGGCGGGCCTGTCGCGGGGCAAGCTGAGTCGCGTCGGTACTGTGCCGCGCACCCGATTTAATCGCAGGGTCTCGCCACACCGCGTGTTCAATGCCATCAATGTACCGCTGGACGATGTCAAGGCGATCAAGAACGCCCATCCAGGCGCCACGGTCAACGATGCCGCCATTACCATCGTCGGCGGCGCGCTGCGCAAATACCTTTCAGCTCACAATGAACTGCCCGGGGAATCACTGGTCGCGATGGCGCCTGTCAAGGTGCGCTC
>CAYGOX010000017.1:18451-22273 GCA_964351485.1 uncultured Halioglobus sp. | reverse complement strand
CACGCGGGGTGGGTACCACAGGCGCCCGCGCCGCCATGGCCGGCACCTGGGGAAAGGGAAACAGCTGCGACCACTGCTCGCCGAAATCGTCCGCCAGCGTCCGGCCGAAAATCTCGGCGTAAACCAGCGCCATGCGCCGCACCAGTTCCTCGGCCTCGACTTCACCCGCCAGCACGGCGGCCTCCATCATGCCCTCGAGCCGCAGCCTCTGCGTCGGCGCCAGATCGCCGCCGTCTGCCAGCATACGAAACTGGCTGTGCCAGCGATTTTCGATTTCCTGCAGCAATGCCGCCATGAGGCCGTCCACCCGACACGCATCTACCCCGGTTTCCAGGCGCTAGTATGCGCCGCGTGGCAAAACAGTTAAAGTCTGACCCCGACAGCAACAGGAGATCAATGCCGTGTACCTGCTTCGCCAACTATCGCTGTGCGCCCTGGTGGCGCTACTGGCCAGTGTGTCAGGCTGCACCGGATCGACGGCGCCGCAGCCCGAGACGTCCGCCGCGTCGCTACCGTCCGGCGACACCAGCGCGCCAATCATCAATTTCCAGGAGCGCTTTATTCCGGTTTCGACACGCGGCGGCATGGTCGTCGGGCCGGAGCGACTGGCAGCCGAAGTGGGGGCGCAGATTTTGCGCGAAGGCGGCAACGCGGTCGACGCGGCCGTGGCGACCGGCTTCGCCCTGGCCGTGACGTTTCCCCGCGCGGGCAACCTGGCCGGCGGCGGCTTCATGCTGATTCACCTGGCCGGGGAAAACCGGCAGACGCTGGTCGACTATCGCGAAACCGCCCCGGCCGCCGCCACGCGTGATCTCTACCTGGACGAGAACGGTGAAGTCGACCAGCAACGCGAATACTTCAGCCACCAGTCGGCCGGCGTCCCCGGCACTGTCGCCGGACTGCTGCACGCGCAGGCTACCTACGGACGGCTGACGAGGCGCCAGGTGCTCGCACCCGCGATCAGGCTTGCGCGGCACGGCTTTCCCGTGTCCTTCGGGCTGCAATTCAGCCTGCAGGCCCGCGGCGAACAGCTCAAGCGCAATGCCGAGGCAAAGCGGCTGTTTTTCGCGCCGGACGGTTCCCTGCTGCCGATCGGCGCAAACTGGCGCCAACCCGACCTCGCGTGGACGCTGGAGCAAATCTCGCGCAAAGGCCACGAAGGTTTTTATGGAGGCGAGGTGGCGCGCCGGTTTGTCGCCGAGATGGAAGCGGGTAACGGGCTGATCACCGCGCAGGATCTGGCGAACTACCGCGTTATCGAGCGCGAACCGGTGCGCGGGACTTTCCACAATTTCGAAGTAGTCTCGACGCCGCCACCCTCTTCCGGTGGCGTGCACATCGTCCAGATGCTGAACATTCTCGAGGGCTACTCGCTCACCGACATGGGACACAATTCGGCGGCCTACCTGCACCACCTCACGGAAAGCATGAAGCTCGCCTACGCAGATCGCAGCGTTTACCTCGGCGACCCGGACTTCGTCGATGTTCCAATTGCGACGCTCACCGACAAGGGGTACGCGGCACGCCAGCGTGCACTGATCGATTCCGCCGTGGCGACGCCCTCGAGCGAGATCGCACCCGGGCATGTGTTCCGCGCGGCACCGGCTGAGGGCACCGAAACCACACACTACTCGGTGGCCGACAGCGAGGGCAACGTGGTTGCCAACACCTACACGCTCAACTTCAGCTTCGGTTCACATATCGCCGTACCCGGTACCGGGATGCTGCTGAATAATGAAATGGCCGACTTCGCCGCCAAACCCGGCGGCGCCAATGCCTACGGACTGGTGCAGGGTGAGGCAAACAAAATCGAGCCAGGCAAGCGTCCGCTGTCTTCGATGAGCCCGACCATCGCGTTCAAGGACGGGCAGCCCTGGCTCGCAACGGGCAGCCCCGGCGGTTCGGTCATCATCACCACGGTTCTGCAGACGCTCCTGAACGCAATGGCGTTCGACATGAATATCGCCACCGCAGCGGCCGAACCGCGCATTCACCACCAGTGGTTCCCCGACCAGCTCCGTGTCGAGCAGGGCATCAGCCGCGATACCGAGAACCTGTTGCGCGCGATGGGCCACAACCTCGAGGTGAGCAAGCGCACCACGGGGCGCACCAACAGCATCATGCTCGACAAGGGCTGGCGTTTCGGGGCCACGGATACGCGGCGTCCCGAGGGATGGGTCGCGGTAGAGTAACGTCAGGACGGGCGCGGCAGCCGGAACTTCGCTGTCTGCCGGCTGAGCGCGACCAGCTCACCGCTGCTGTCCCAGTATTCACCATCTTCCTCGACGATGCCCCGGGTGACATGCCGGGTCGTCAGTCGGCACTGGAGCGGGCCGGGGGCTGGATGGGCACGCAGCTGCACCGTCAGCTCCACCGTGGGCACCCAGCCAACGGGACCGTACAGGGACAACACCGGCGGCGGAAACGCGTCGGCGAACATCAGCAGTGAAATGGCGTCGGGCTCGCTGCCGTCGCGCAGCGCCGCCCAGCCGCAGAACTGCCCGGTGCCATTGGGCTGGCGCTCGCGAAACACTTCCTGTCCGGACACCAGGCGTATCTCCACGCGGGAACTGAACTCCAGGCCCTTCTGGCCTGATGGTTCGCACGCGTCCCACGCCGGATAGGTCGGTCGTTCGGCCAGGTGCATCGACTCGCCCGAGAGCGCCGCCAGGTCGGTAAACGCCGCCGTCACCTTCACTTTTACATCGTCGTCCTGCACCAGCCGCAGCTCGGCAAAACTCGTGCCCCGGCCGCTGCGCAGCACCTCGACGAAACAGTCGACGGGACCGAGTGTCGCGGGGGCCAGGTAAAACGCGTTCACGGACAACGGATCCGGATGCGGCAGCGCCTCGCGCAGAACCCGACCGGCGATAGCCAGCAGGTAGCCCCCGTTGGGTGCCTCCCCGATACGCCAGCCTTCGTGAATTTCAGAGCGATAATGGTTCTGAGTAATGCGCGTGACTGCGGTTTCGGCTTCAAAGCTCGCCATGGGGTTCCTCTTGGGGGCGTGTTAACTGGATAAGCACCCACGGTGCGGCGACCACCGCCCAGAGCGTGGTGTTTGCTTCGTACCACTGCAATGCCTGCGCTTCCGTGACACCGGCCACATCGCCACTGGCAATCCACTGCTCGAACTGCGCGGAGTTATCCAGGCCAAGTTGCACGGCGACCTCGACCAGATCGAGTGCCGGCGACACACAGACAACGCTACCGCGTGCATAGTAGGTCTGCAGGTCGTGCCAGGGTATCTGCGCGGTCTGACTGTGATACTCATTGCGCAGCAGGGTTGCGCGCTGCCCGTCGGGGTCAGCCATACTGCGAATCCGCGACAAACGGGTTGGTCTGCCGCTCCTGCCCGAACGTGGAGGTCGGCCCGTGCCCGGGAATGAACGTGATGTCGTCGCCGAGCGGGAACAGTTTGTCGCGGATGCTGCTCACCAGTTGCGCGTGATCACCCTGCGGGAAATCGGTGCGCCCGATGGAACCCTGGAAAATGACGTCGCCCACCCAGGCCACTTTCTGGTCGGGGTAGTAGAACACCACGTGGCCAGGCGTGTGACCGGGGCAGTGAAAGACCTGCAGGGTCAGCTCGCCGACGGTTACCGTGTCGCCCTGCTTGAGCCAGCGATCGGGCGCAAATGCATCCGCGTGGGGAAAGCCCGCCATCTCGCAGGATTGCGGCAACATCTGCAACCAGAAATCGTCGCCCTCGTGAGGGCCTTCAATGGGCACACCGAGCTGCTTGCGCAGGATGTCCGACGCGGCGCAGTGATCCATGTGGGCGTGGGTGAGAATAATTTTCTCGACAGTCGCGCCCATTTG
>CAYGOX010000017.1:11348-18441 GCA_964351485.1 uncultured Halioglobus sp. | reverse complement strand
ATTTGCTCCACGGCGCCCAGGATGCGATCGATATCGCCGCCCGGGTCAACGATGGCCGCCTTGCCGGTGGCTTCGCACTTGATGATGGAGCAGTTCTGCTGATAGGGCGTAACGGGGACAATGGTGCACTGTACGGGCATAACCGGGCTCTGCTGGTTCGTCTGACAGCGCGCTAGACTACCACACTCACGGCTGTTCCAGCTCGCTCCCGGTAACATCTTCCGTGGTAACCTGCCCGGCCTCAGGATCGGTATACACACCGTGTTCAAGCTGGTGCTCGCCGTGCGCCACAATAACCGATACGGTCGCATCGCCGGTCACGTTGACGGCTGTGCGCACCATGTCCAGCAAGCGGTCGACGCCGATAATCAGGGCAATCCCCTCGACCGGCAGGCCGGCCTGCTCCAGCACCAGGGCGAGTGTCACCAGGCCCACACCGGGAACCGCTGCGGTACCGACGGAGGCCAGGGTGGCGGTGAGAATGACGGTCAGGAAGGCGGCGGGCGCCAGGTCGACGCCGTAAACCTGCGCGATGAACACGGTGGCCACGCCCTGCATGATCGCGGTGCCATCCATGTTTATGGTCGCGCCAAGGGGCACGGTAAAGCCCGCCACACTGTTGTGAACACCCAGCCGGCGTTCGACGGTTTGCAGGGTAATAGGCAGGGTCGCGCCCGACGAGGCCGTTGAAAAGGCGAAAGCCCACACTGGGCGCATCTTGGCCAGCAGCAGGCGCGGGTTGAGGCCGGTAATGCCGCGTAACAGGATGCTGTACACCACCACGGCATGCACGAACAGGACAAACAGGACAGTGAAGAAGTACCGCGCAAGGTCGGCGATCGCGCCGATACCCATCGTGGCGAACAGCTTGGCCAGCAGGGCGAACACGCCGTAGGGTGCGAGCGCCATCAGGATTTCGACCATCTTCATGACAATCGCTTCGAGATCCCTGAAAAAATCGGCAATCCGCCGACCCGGCTCACCGGCGTGTGAAATGGCGTAACCAAACAGCAAGGCAAACACGATAATCTGCAGCATCTTGCCCTCGGCCATGGCCTGCACCGGATTGGAGGGAAAGATATCGACCAGCACGTCAGTCAGGGGCGGAGGTGTCGCCGCCTCGAACTGCACATCACCCGCCAGCGCCACACCACTGCCCGGGGAGATCATCACGGCAAACAGAAGCGCGAGGGAAATCGCGATCGCCGTTGTGAGCAGGTACAGGGCAAGCGTTTTGACGGCAATCGGCCCCATCCGGGCGCTGTCTCCCAACGAACTGGAGCCACAGATGAGCGAGACCAGCACCAAGGGCACAACCAGCAGTTTCAGTGAGGCAATAAATATCCGCCCGACGACGTCAAACAGGCCCTCGATCAGGTAGGTGTCCAGTGCCGCGGTGAGGCCCGCCATGCTGCCGGCATTGAGCACGAAATTCAGCAGTGAACCGACAAGGATGCCGGCCACCATGGCCAGGAGTATACGGTTAGTCAGTGTCATTGCGGACAGGCACCCGGTTCGCGGCTGACAACCTGGTCATCCGCACAGGCGTTGCAGTCAGAGGAGTAGGTCTTGCGCTCGCCGGTGCGCAGAACGCCGCAGGTGGGCTGGTACTGCATGGTACAGACCTGGGGGCGCGGCTCGCTGCACTGTGTGGACTGCGGCTCGGTGGCGCAGGCCGCCAGCCATACCGGCACCAGAAGAGACACCACCGCCAATGTCTGTCGTCGCAACGTTCGTCTCCTGTGAGAAATACAGGTGGGAGGTTACCACCTCCGACCGGCGCCGGACTACCGCCGGATCACGGCCCGGCGCCGCGCTCGATCATGAGGCGGGCAACGGCAAGTGAGCGCAGGTAGGCCTCTATTTCCACGTACTCGTCTGTCCCGTGAATGCTGCCAGCTTGCGCGGTGACCATGTCGACCCCGTGAAAGCGGTACTGGTTGTCGACGAGGTCGATGTAATGACGGGTATCAGTGGTGGCCGTCAACAGCGATGGTGTGACCAGCGCCTCGGGAAACACCTCAGCCACCGCGCCGGCAATAACTTCGAAGCCCTCTGCCTCGTGATCGGCGACCGGCGGCACGTTATCCCAGATGTTGTGGGTGATCGCTATTTGCGGATCGTCAACGATCGCCGTGATGCGCTCGATCACCGACTCCGGCGTATCGCCGGGCAGCAGACGAAAGTTCACCTTTGCCTCGGCGGCCTGCGGAATAACGTTTTCCTTGATCCCCGCGTTGATCATGGTGAGCGCAGTCGTCGTGCGCACAAAGGAATTGGTGGTCTGGTCGCTGGCCATCTGCGAGGCCACCAGCGGGGCGGTCAACCAGAGATTGCCAAAAACGAACCGCTCGGGTTGATCGGCATGCGGCCCGATGCGCCGGAGCATCTCCTCGACGGGTTCGATCAGGCGCGTGGGAAACGGGTTGGCCTCAATGGCCGCCAGCGCGTTGGCCAGCCTGCCGATAGTGCTGACGCGCGGCGGACGCGAGGAGTGGCCGCCCTCCCCGGTCGCCGTCAGGGTAAGTGTCAGATAGCCCTTTTCCGCCACGTTGACCAACGCGATGGGCTTGTTCGGCAGCAACGGATTGTCGCGAATCACCAGGCCGCCCTCGTCGACCATCCAGGCAAAAGACAGCCCGCGTTCACGCAGGCGTTGCGCGATTTTTTTCGCGCCCTGCTTGCCACTGATTTCCTCGTCGTGGCCGAAGGCAAAGACCACCGTGCGACGCGGAATGAAACCGTCCTTGAGCAAGGCCTCTGCCGCCTCCAGCAGACTGAGCACCCCGTTCTTGTCGTCCAGGGTCCCGCGGCCATAGATGCGCCCATCTGCCACGACACCGGCAAACGCCGGGTGTGTCCAGTCGTCTTCGGTACCCGGCTCCACCGGGACCACGTCGGAGTGCGCCGTAAACAGGATGGGCCGCGCCTGGGGGTCGCTGCCTTCCCAGGTCAACAGCAGGCTGTACTGGCTGACTGTCTCGACCGACAGCGACGCGAATACAGTGGGATAACTGCGCCGAAGGAATGCATTGAACTGCCGCAGTGCACCATAATCTATGCGGTCACGATCCTGGTAACTGATCGTCTTGATCCGGACCGCTTCAGCGAGGCGATCGACTGCCGGCTGGGCCAGGGCCGCGCAGGACAGCCCGAACAGCAACACGGTACGGCAACAGGCGCGCAAAAACATAGAGCGGGCTCCAGGTCAAAAAAAGGTGGCTCGAAACAGCCAGGGCCATGCGCTACTTTAGCAATAGCGTCTATAATGGGACAAGAAAACGAGAGGGGTCCTCGATGCTCAAATCAGTCAACCTGCGCGACTACATGCAAACCAAGCCGGTGCGCGTAAACCCCCAGGACAACGTGCTCGACGCGATGCAGGTCATTATCGACAACAAGATATCCGGGGTCTGCGTGGTCGACGCCGAGGGCAATCTCGTCGGCATTCTCTCTGAAATGGACTGCCTGCGCGCGGTACTGGGCGCCGTGTACAACCACGGCGGCATCGGTACGGTGAGCGACTACATGGCATCGGATAATCTGGTAGTGGCACACCCCGACGAGGACATCGTGGACGTTGCACAGGACATGCTGCAGAAGAACAAGCGACGACGCCCTGTAGTCGAAAACGGAAAACTGGTTGGCCAGATCACCTGCCGCGCGCTGTTGAGCGCAGTCAAAAAGTTTCGCGAGTAGCCCCCGGCCCAGGGGTGTCACCGGTGAGACCGTAAAGGCGCGCATCAAGCACCAGTTCGACCGTCGGTTCCCCGGGAGCCAGCGTCTGGCGCAGCCAGCCGGAAACGGCCGATAACAGCCCCGCAGAACTTGCCAACAGGGGCGCGCGCACCAGCACCGAATCTCCCGCGCGATTGAGCTGGACCCTGTGGCCCGGCCCCGCGGGCGTCTCGAATACCGCCAGTTCCGACCAATCAACCCGCACCGCGTGGCGTATTTGCCAGCGAATTTCATCGGCCAGCGACGAGATCTCCTCCATGAGCGCCGCGCACACCCGGCGCTGGTCACTCACCCTGCCGCCCGCGTGAAAATGCAGACTGACACCGTCGTGGCTGCATACCGCACCATCGGCGTTGAATTCCCAGCGCGGCCGCACCGCTGCCGTCATGACCGCTACCGGGGACACCGTGGGCATCTCGGCCGCATCACAACGATGTCGCGAGCAGAATTCACCCAGGATTTCCTGTTCCAGCGTCGACTGCTGATCGGCACGCGGATGCGTCAATATCACCAGGCGGTCGTTCACAGACACCGTCACCTCCCCCAGCCCGGTCAGCCCGATGAGCGGCTCATTGCCGTCGGCCACAGCCTCGCCAAGGCGAGCCAGGTCGGACGCAAACCGGTCGACCGCGGCAGCCCAGCCGAGCAGCTTTGCTCGTTCATCGGCAGTGTCGGCTTCGGCTCGCGCGGACTCAGCCTCGTAGGCATGGGCCAGCCCCAGCCGGGCCAGCGCAATGCCGGCAAAGTCAGCCCGCGCATCTACGGCGCCATCACCGGCCGCGACCGCAGTTCCGACAAAGCGGCTCTGTGCGACCTCTCCCCCGGGCTGCTCCGCGCCGGCCAGGGCGACGCACATCGCCAGCAGGAGCAGTATTGCGAGGCCACGTGCGGGACCGCCGCTACACAGCTGAGCGCACCCGCGCGCCAAGGGTGAACCACTCCCCACTTCCCAACTCTCAACTTCACTAATATTGAGGAAAATGCTAGTTTGTTTACCCTGAAATAACAACGACATACGTCGCATGAGCCAAGTGATGAACGCCGAGACAGAACCGACCACAGCCGTTGACAGCAAGTACCTGCTAAGCCCGCAACAGATCCACTTTTTCGAGACGTTCGGGTACCTCAAATTGCCCGGCCTGATGGCCGACGAAATCGACAATATCATCGGTGGGTTCGAAGATCTTTTCGGCAATGAAGACCAGCCCGTGTGGGAAACCAGGGAAGCCCTGCACGGCGATCAGAAGCGCGTCATTATTCCGGGCTTTATCGAACAATCACCACGCCTGGCTCCGCTGCGCCACGACCCTCGAATCGTGGGCATTGCACAGAGTCTTCTCGGCCTGAATCACCAATGGGCGAGCAGTGACGGCAACCTGTTTTACTGCGAAAGTTACTGGCACCCCGATACCTATGCTGCCCCCCTCAACCACTACCACGTGAAGATGTCGTTTTACCTCGATGAACTCAGTGGAGAAAACGGCGCAATCCGCGTCATTCCTGGCAGCCATTTTCACAACAGCACTTTTGCACGGACACTGCTGGCAGACCTGGACGACCCTTCACGGGTCCAGGAAGTTTACGGGGTCGAGGGCAACGCCGTGCCCTCGGTGACGCTCAACAGCACGCCGGGCGATGTCATCGTATGGAATTTCCGCACGATTCACGCCAGCTATAACGGCGGCGAGCGGCGGCGGCTATTCTCCCTGAACTTCGGTGAAGCAGTTGCCGGCACCCACGACGGCCCTGACGCCAAGGCCAGCAAACCGCTACCGATACGCCACGCCCTGGAAGCCTGACGCTCCGGGCCACGCGCACATGCTGCCCAGCCCCTACCAGCTCAAGAAGGCGCTCATGTACCCGCGGATGCTGTACATGCGGCACCGCGAGAATCTGGAACCGGGATTCATTCGCAGCGCCCTGGAGTTGCACTACTACCGCCCCGCTTTCTACCAGTGGATGCGCGCGGTGAACGACAATCCCAACCTGCTGTACGAGGCAAACCTGACCCAGAAGAGTCTCGTCCTTGACGTTGGCGCCTATACCGGGGAGTGGGCCCAGGAAGTTATCGGCCTGTCGAGTCCACGCATTCTCGCGTTCGAACCGGACCCGTTGAATTTCAAACAGCTGGAAAAACGGGCCAGCGCCCTTCCCGGCCTTACACCCTACGATTACGGCCTGGGCGAATGCACCGAAGCAGTAAAGATCAGCCAGGAGTATCTGGGGTCATCGGTTTACAACGCCAATGACGCAACCGAGGGATTGAAAACCGCCGACGCGCGCATCGTGGATATCGCCGAAATGTGGGATTCGCTGGCGCTCGACAAGGTTGATCTCATGAAAGTGAATATCGAGGGAGGCGAGTTTCCGCTGTTCGAACGCATGATCGAGACCGACTTGCTCAAGCGCGTCGACTGCTTCCTTATCCAGTTCCACGAGTGGCATCCCGGCGCTTACCATCGGCGCTGGCGCATCCGGCGCGCCCTGCGCAAGACACACCGCCCGGTGTGGGACTATCACTTTATCTGGGAAAAATGGGAGCGCCTCTAGCGCCAGCGCCTTAAAGTCTCACCCACTTTTCCCAGACAAAATCGAACTTCCATTCCAGCCTGTGCGTTTTTTCCAACTCGCGGACAATTCTGCGGCGTCTGCTACGAGCCGCGGGATGCCATTCATGAAACTGGACCAGGAAACAACGCACCTGGCCCTGTAATCCCTGCTCAATCATCCGGTCGAGCAGGTCGTACTCTGCACCTTCGATGTCTATTTTTACCAGGTCTACGCGCCCCCAGGCGAATTCGTCCCACACGCGCTTCACATCCGCCAGCTGCGCGCGAACCTGCGGCATCGTGTCGTCAACCGACCGGTGGTCAAACACCACACTGGAGTTGACACCACCGAGGACGAAGTCGACCTCTTCATCGCGACCGCCCAGACCGTAGGGCAACGGATGCAGCTTGGGGTTTCTGTGCGCTCGCTGGACAAGTCGCTCGAAAGACCGTGGATTGGGTTCAAAGGAGTAGACGGTGCTGTCATAGAGGTCGGCCACAGACTGCGCCCAATTTCCCATGAAAGCGCCGATATCGATCACGACACTGTCGGCTGTCAGATCCGAGGGGTACAGGATATTGCGATTGACAAAAGTCGCGGCGAGAAAGCGAAAGAATGCCGGCCGATAGTAGTGCAATTCGTACATGGCTTTCATCGCTTCGGGACTGTCGCGATAACGCCAGCGCATAAACTGCGTCCGGGGCCACAGCAGTGCCCTTTTGAGCTGATAGCGACTCGGCAGGAGGGATTTCATTTGCGTCAATTGATCGGGTCGAGCGGGCGCAGGCGCGGGAAAAGAGTGGCG
>CAYGOX010000017.1:9057-11338 GCA_964351485.1 uncultured Halioglobus sp. | reverse complement strand
TCGTGATGTTTATGCTTTTGCGGCAATGTTAGACTATCGATTCTTTAGTGTCGACTGGATGGCCTCGATGGTCCGAGCCCTATGAAGTCCCCGGGAACAGCCATCGGGAACAACTGGTCTGTCGCAGGCTCACTGCTCATCGCACTGATGCTCGCGTCCTGGCTCGCCAGTCTGAAATCACTGGTTTTTGAACGTGCAGACGCACTCGACGAAACCGCCAACCATCGCCCCAACATCCTGCTGATCGTTGCCGACGACCTGGGCTACGATGACAGCACCATTATCAACAGCACCGGCATCACCACGCCATCACTGCAGAGCCTGGCGCAATCGGGGGTCACCTTTACGCGGCACTACGCCGATGCGACATGCACGCCAAGTCGCGTCGCACTGCTCACCGGCCGCTACCCGGAACGCTCCGGATTCCGCCCCGTGGGTATCGAGATCCCCGCAGAGTTTCCCACCCTGGCCGAACATCTTGCCACCGCCGGGTACACCACCTACCTGACGGGCAAATGGCATGCCGGTGAAGAGCGCGCGCTCAGCCATCCTCAGCACAAGGGTTTCGCGCAGTGGTTCGGGTTTCTCAACCAATGGGAACTGTCCGGCGAAGTCACCGACGCGAACAAGGGCAGCGGCAAGAAGCCGCGCTACAACGACCCGATGCTGCGTACCAATGGCGGTCCGCTGGTACTTCACGAAGGCCACCTTACCGACATCCTGACGCAGCACACCATTGAGCGAATCGAGCAACTCAATACACGTGACGAACCCTGGTTTCTCTACCACGCGTTCCTGGCGCCACATCACCCGATACAGCCGGCGCAGCGCTACGCCCAACAGTTTGAGCCCACACCGGAGGGCGAGTACCGGGCACTTGTCACCCAGATGGACGATGCTATCGGAAGGATTCTCGAGGTCGTCGATCGCAGCAACACCCTGGTCGTGTTTCTGAGTGACAATGGCGGCACGAACAAGGAGCGCAATAATAACTATCCCTTTCACGGTAAAAAAGGCGACACACTCGAGGGTGCCTTCCGAACACCACTGGTCCTCAGTTGGCCCGGACACATCCCCGAAGCTGTGCGCAACGACAACGTGGTCATGAACGTCGATATTTTTCCCACGTTGCTCGCGGCGGCGGGCGTGACTAATGCAGATACCATAGACGGCATTAATCTCTGGCCCTCCCTGATGACCGGCGCCGCGGTTGCCGAACGCGCAAGGAGTTGGGAGGTCTACAGCGAAAATGTCGGCACGCTCAACTTCAGCTTCCTGTCCCGCGATGGTGACTGGCGCCTGGCCAACGGCCAGGGCTTCGACGCGCAGTTGTTTCACCTGGCAACGCAACCCAACGGCGACCACAATGTAGCCGGGGATCACCCGGACAAAATCAGTGAGTTGTACGACAGTTTCTGGCTGGAACACTGGCAGAAAAGTCGCCTGCCGGTGACGGAACAGAAAGCGGACGCGACTGACAGCACGTTCTACAGCGGCCTGGATGCCATGCGCACGCCCTTTCGTTTCGGCCTGACGATTTCCATCGAGGCCGGCCCGCTAGCGCAGGCCGTCGAGGCTCCGGTGACACTCGCCGAACAGGGCGCCTTGTGGAAACTGCTGTACGTGCCCACGCAGGGTTTGGAATGGCGTATCGGTGATTCGGTACTGCGCGATCCAAGCTTCGAACCGAGCGCCTGCAACGCCATCCTGCTGTCCCACTACTTCGAGCCCAAGGCCCATCTGGCGGTGCGAGAGCCTCGCTCACAACTCAAACTGTATTCGGCCGGTATTCTGCGCGATTACAAGCAGTTCTTCGATTACAACACGATGCCCTCGGTGCCACTGGAAACGCCGACCGTCGTGCACTACGGGGGCCGCGCAGAGTTTCACAATATGCTCGTCGGCTCCTTCGGCGACCCCTACCAGCCCCGGGTTCGGGAGCAGTTTGTCGACATCTACACCCAGCTCTACAAGGCGGGCGCGCTCTCGATTGTGAATGCCGCCTACCCCACCGGGCGGCTTTGCCGCGATGCTGCCGATGCCACCTGAACAGCGCTTGCAGCGCCTACCAATTTTCGTTCTTTTTCATGAACTTAGCGCCAGCAGCACCAGGTCTCACTTCAGGCGTCCTTCCTTGACACCCTCGCGCCTTCGGTGCCATCATTTTTCGACTGAGCCCAGCAAACGGTAAACCCATGTACCTCACGATCGACATCGAGGTTACCAATCGATGTAATGCCACGTGCCATTTCTGCCCCCGGGACGCGACACCACACCAGGG
>CAYGOX010000017.1:0-9047 GCA_964351485.1 uncultured Halioglobus sp. | reverse complement strand
TCGACACTTTCGACAAGTCCCTGGCGCGCGCCGTCGAATACCGCAAGGTCGTCAGCGAGGTGTCGGGGCTGCCCGTCACCGTGAGCCTCTGCGGGCTGGGCGAGCCCCTGATCAACCGCAACCTCGTCTCCTTCGTCGAGAAGGTGAAAGCCGAGGGCTTCAAGTGTTCGATGTCTTCCAACGGCGCACTGCTGACCGAGGAAAAGGCCAATGCCCTGCTCGATGCAGGCCTCGATGAAATCTATATCAACGTCTCGGACATCGACACCGACTACGAAGAAATCTACAACCTGCCATTCGATAATACCTGCAAGAACATCACGCGATTCGCCGAGCTGGCCAAAGGCCGCTGCACACCCGTGATTATCCTGGTCGATCATCGCAATGACCGGGAGCATATCAAGGCCATGGAGGCATTCTGGCGAGAGCGCGGGCTGAAAAATTTCCACGACTACAGTGTGATCAACCGCGGCGGCGCGTTGTTCGTTGAGCATATGCAGTTTGAGCAGTACACCGAAATGGTTCAGGCGCGCAATCAGCTCACCGAGGGCGGCGTGGTCCCGCTGTGCGGCGCACCCTGGGGCTTCCTGTTCATCGGATACGACGGCAACTATTACCTGTGCTGCTCTGACTGGCGCAAGCAGGCGAGTCTCGGCAGCGTGTTCGATCACAGTTTCCTGCAGGTCACCCGACAGAAGCTGGCCATGGTGGTGAGCCGCGAGCCGGTCTGCAAGACCTGCAATCACGACCCGATCAACATGCTCACCGAAGAACTGCGCGCGCTGAACGAAGGGCTGGTCAGTGCCGAATCGGTCGATGCGCTGAGACAGTCGCTGCGCGAAGGCAGCCGGGAGATTGAGGAAAAGCTGGGCGAGTTACTCGACTATGGCGACAGGCACCCGGATGGTGTCCTGCCCGCAGATCTCATCCCGACGATCGCCACAAACTAAATCACCTGCGGGCGCGGTGCACACTGCATTGCAAACCGGCAATCAACGGCTCTGGACAATGGAAGACGCAAGACACATCGAAAACCTCATTTACCGCTACGCGCAACACATCGACAGCGGTGACCTGGAGGCGGTCGCAGAGCTGTTCCGTCACGGGGCAATCTATTCGCCGCGGCACGAGACCAGGCAGTCAGGCTACGACGAAGTCCTGGCCATGTACCAGGCATCCTGCAGAATTTACCCTGACTGCCAAACCCCGAAAACAAAACACCTCACGACCAACGTCCAGATAGAGGTCGCGCCCGGCGGCGACGACGCCACCGCGCACTCCTACTACACGGTGATTCAGGCAACTGATGCCCTGCCGCTGCAACCCATTATCAGTGGTCGATACCAGGACAGTTTTCACAAGGTCGACGGAAACTGGGCCTTCAGGGAACGGGCTATGTTCGTCGACCTGATGGGCGACTGCACGGCCCACCTGCTCTACGACCCCGCGCTGGTCAGCTAGACACCCGGCATTACCTCAACACACCAGGACTGACGCGCAGACCCGATGCCGCCCGACCCGACGGAAAAATTCTTCTTCCTGCACATCATGAAAACCGGTGGCACCTCGTTCACTCGGGTACTTGAAGACAACTTTCCCGCAGAGCACCGCTACCCGGTTGCCAGCCCGGGAAAGCACTTCTTTGAGCACATGGAACGCTATATCAACGTGGCTGCCTTTGTCCGGAATGTAAACGCCGATCGAGAGACGCTGCGGGTGATCTGCGGCCACGTCCCACTGGCGACGCGTGAATTCCTCCTTGAGTCCTACCGCACATTAACGCTCTTGCGCGACCCCGTAGAGCGGATTGTTTCCTATCTCAAACACAGCCGCCGGTACCACATTGAACACAAGCCGCTGAGCCTGGAAGCGATCTACGAGGACGAATGGTTCAGAGCCTCGTTCATGAGCAACTACCAAACAAAGATTTACTCAATGACTCCGCAGGAAACCATTGCGGAAACGCGCCTGCCCCACTCATTCCCACCCATGCCGCCGCGCAGCGAAATCGATATCGACAAGGGGTTTACCGAGGAGCTTCAGGCCTATAGCCAACAGGCGCCGGGAAGGTTCTGCATGGAAATGTTCGCGGCGAGTACCGGTGTCATCACAGTGGACGATCAGCGTCTGGAAGCGGCAAAACGCGCACTGGACTCTATTGACGTTGTCGGCGTAACCAATGAGTTTGACCGGTTTTTGGCCACACTCGCTGACACCTTCAACTGGACGATACGGGAGTTCCCCAAGCAGCACGTGGGCGAGCGCGACCGCATCGACCCCGCATTCCGGCAGAGAATTGAGAAGGACAACGCTTACGATTGCGAGCTGTTCGAATACGCCAGTTCGCTCGCCCGGGGATGAATAGCGTTTAGCGCCTGCGCATCAGGTAGAGCGTTCGCTCACTGTCGGGCACGGACGCGTGCCGCACGATCTCAAAGGACGGCGTAAACGCCGCCTCGAAACCGTCAATCGTATAGTTTGGAAACACGTCTTCACGTGTGGCGAGCAGACGTTCGACCTGGGAATCGGACTTGGGCACAAACTCAATTACCAGCCAGCGGGTCATTTCGGCGAACAAACCGGCGATTCTGGGCAGGGGCACGTTGTTACTGATAGCCAGGTGATGAACCAGCGCGAGCACCAGAAGGGCGTCACACTGCCCCCGACCCACAAAAGAATCACGTTCTACATTGGCCCACCCGATCGCAGGTGATGGCGAGCTGAGATCCTGGACCAGCGGCAGCAGGTTTTCCGGTGGTTTTTCACGCGTACGCTGGAAGTTCAGTTCTACGGCTACCGGATCAATATCCTGCGAGATAACCCACTCACAGTGCGCTGCGGCGATACGGCTGAAATCACCGGTATTGGCCCCCAGATCCTGCACTGTCTTGAGTGTTTCGGGTATGGCTGCCAGGTAATCGCTGACCATCTGGCGCTTTTGCGCGCCCGCCTCGTCCGAGTAATTGGTATTGGCGTAATAATCGCCCCACTCGGTTGCGGGCATCTTCCAGACCAGTTTGTCGACGGCCGAAGCCAGGCTCTCGATAAGAGCGCCCATGGCTTTTTTCGAGAGGGTCGCGCGAGCAGCGGCCGCTCCCTTGTCAGCGGCATCGTCAGCGTGATCGGCCTGCATCCTGGCATGCATGTGAATGTGCGAGCTGAGCGCAAAACTGGCTCGAGTACGCAGCGGCAGCAGCTTGCTCGCCAGCGGCAGAGGGATGCCGTCAATGTGGACGCTCAGCAGCCGGGACAGGGACACGTCGACGTGACTCATCAAGGCCAGTGGGGCCAGAAAGTGCTGGCAGAACTGTTTGTAAGCCACCCAGGGCTCGCCCTCGCGGTAAGGCTCAAACGACAGGGTGTCAATGAAGACCGGCTGCACCCCGAGATACTGGACGTTGTAGGCCGAGGCGTCCTTGAGTACGAAGCCGTGCTTGAGCGCCTCATGCTGAATCTTCAAGGTCACCATGGCGGCCTGCTTGAGCGCGCTGAAACACCACTCGTAGGGGTAGGATACGTAGGGAATCTGCTGTGGCCGGATCACCTTGTACCGATCGGTATCGACCTCCAGGCCGAGCTCCTCGGCACTCACCTCTTCATGGGCCACCAGCAGACCACGTTCAACCAGGCGCGCGTATAGCCCTGACTCCATGAGGGCGTCATAGGTATGCGCGTAGCTGTCGTTGACCTGCCGGTAAATTATCCCGTCGTGGCGAAAGACAAAACCGCTCGGGTCACGAAAGGAGGAATCGAGAGTGCTCAAAGTCGTTATCGAATGCGCTTTCGGCCAGGCGTCGTCCGCAGGGGGCGACTATTGCCAGGTTACTGATCGGGTGATTTGGTCTGTTCGTCTTCAGCGTCCAGGAGGCTGGTCGGCGTCTCCTTGCCAAAATAGGCCTTGACCCGATACCAGTAGTTTTTCAGGGTCAGGCCAGCCACCGCCACGCCGGCAATAATGCCCTGCAGAATCATGCTGCCCGTGCCCGGATCGAGGTAGGCGTGGGCGCTCGGCGTCACCAACACGAGGAACACTGCAAGAATGCGCATCATGATAATTCCCTTCCCTTGTAAGGGTTTCAGGATACAGAATCCCTTTGTGCCTGTATAGGTCCAGCATGGCCTGCGAACTCGCTAACACCCTGCACAATTGGGTTGGACGTTTCCGTGCCAGTATGAGGAAATAGGCGGCCCTGACCCGCTCACTGCCACCTATCGACGGAGTTTTTTGGTTACCCATGAAAAGCCTTTGGAACGACACCGAAGCGGCTCGTTTTCGCTCAGATGATCTCGCGATGCGCGTATACACCTCGCGCCTGCTTGGCAGCTGTGCAGATCTGGTGATGCATGGCGGTGGCAACACTTCTGTGAAAGGCGTTACCTCGGACTTTTTTGGCAATGAGCTGGAGGTGCTTTACGTCAAGGGTAGCGGCTGGGACCTCAAGACAATCGAAGCACCGGGATTCCCCGCTGTGCGCCTCGCGGAAACACGGCAACTGGCCGAGCTCGAAACACTGTCCGACACCGACATGACGCAGCAACTGCGCGTCCAGATGCTCGATCCGGGCGCACCGTCTCCCTCGGTGGAAGCCATCCTGCACGCCATCCTGCCCGCCAAGTTCGTCGACCACACCCACACCGACGCAATCGTCACTCTCACGAATAACCCCAACGGCGAGAAGATCATGGCAGAGGTCTTCCCTGACTGCCTGACCCTGCCCTACATCATGCCGGGATTCATCCTGTCCAAGCAGGTCAACGATGCCCTGAAAACGGTGGATATCAACCAGTACAAAGGCATGATCCTGATGCACCACGGCGTGTTCACCTTCATCGACGATGCCAGGACGGCATACGAGAACATGATAGAGCTGTTCAGTCGGGCGGAGGACTACATTTGCGCAAATGGCAGCACCGACTACGCAAGACATGAGCAACCAGTCGACCTCATGACCCTGGCCAGGATTCGCAGGGCAGTCTCGCACAGTCGCGGCACTGCCCAGCTGGCCGTGCTCGACAAAACCGCCTGCGCCCAGGGCTATGCACGGCTGGACAATGTTGCAGATATCGCCACACGAGGCCCGATCACCCCGGATCATGTCATTCGCACCAAGCGAACCCCGGCAATCATTGCCGAAACCCCCGCGGAAACGATACCGGAGGTCGATGCCTTTGTAGCGCAGTACAAGGCCTACTTCGAACGCAATGGCGATTCAAACCTGCAGATGCTCGACCCCGCCCCGCGGATGGCCGTCTGGAAAAATTGCGGCATGATCGCCTTTGGGAATTCGACCAAGGAGTGCGGGATCATTACGGATATCGCACGCCACACCCGCCGGGCCATCCAGACCGGCGAAAGCCTCGGCGGTTGGGAAGCCCTGCCAGAACAGGATATCTTCGAGCTGGAATACTGGGTGCTGGAGCAGGCCACACTGGGTAAGAGCAGCGGCAAACCCAAGCCTCACCAGGGCAAGGTCGCGCTCGTGACCGGCGCCAACAGCGGTATCGGCCTGGCAACGTGCAAGGCACTGGCCGAGGACGGCGCAACAGTGGTCGGACTCGATATCAGCGAGGCGGTGACCGACACACTGGGGGCTGCGGGCATGGTTGGACTGGTCTGTGATGTCGCCGACAGCGAGCAGGTGCAAAACGCTGTCCATGAGGCGATCGAACGATTCGGCGGGCTCGACATTCTCGTTTGCAACGCGGGTATTTTCCGCTCTGGCGAGCGACTGGAGGATCAGTCAGACGAGATGTGGGACACCACGATGGCCGTAAACCTCACCGCCACCCAGCGGCTCATGACAACCTGCATCCCCTTCCTGAAGCTTGGTATCGAGCCGAGCATTCTGGTTGTGGGCTCACGCAATTACCCGGCGCCGGGACCGGGCGCCGCCGCCTACTCCGTGAGTAAGGCGGGTATTACGCAGCTGGCTCGCGTTGCCGCACTGGAACTGGCGCAAGATGGGGTCCGTGTGAACGTCGTCCACCCGGACGCAGTATTCGATACCGGTTTATGGGATGCCGAAACGCTGCAACGCTCCGCTGACCGCTATCAGCTGTCAGTTGATGAGTATAAGGCGCGCAACCTGCTCAAGCGCGAGATTCACTCGCACGAGGTCGGCGCATTACTCTCGACAATGGCCAGCAGCATATTCGGCGCGACGACCGGCGCCCAGGTACCGGTTGACGGCGGCAACGACCGGGTGATCTAGCGAACCGCCCATGCTCTTCAACTCGCTCCAGTACCTGGTATTTTTCCTGCCGGTCGCATGGCTCGGGTTCAGATTGCTCAGCGCCTTCCAGGCGAGTTCCGCGCAGTTATTGTGGCTGGTGGCCTGTTCAGTCTTTTTCTATGCCAGCTGGGACCCCGTATTCGTCCTGTTAATGACCGCCTCGGTCGTCGTGAACTTCTATTGCGGACGGCAACTGGCGCGGCGCGGTGGTTCAGCGCTGGTGCTGACGACAGGCGTAATCTTTAATCTCGGGTTGTTGGCCTACTTCAAGTACACCGGCTTCTTTATCGAAAACCTCAACGCAATTGCGGGCCTGCTGATTCCGCTGCCCGAGATCACGTTGCCACTGGCCATTTCATTTTTCACGTTCCAGCAAATCGCCTACCTGGTAGATGTGCATCGAGGCGAGGCACGTGAATACAGCTTCCTCCATTACTGCCTCTTCGTGACTTTCTTCCCGCAGCTGGTCGCCGGGCCGATCGTCCATCACAGCGAAATGATGCCGCAGTTCGAAACCCGCCAGAGCCGGCATGACTGGCTGGAGAACGCGCAGGTCGGCATCACCATTATCGCTCTGGGACTGTTCAAGAAAGTTGTATTGGCCGACAACCTGGCGTTGCTGTCCGACCCACTCTTCGCGCGCACAGAAGCAGGCGGCGCACTGACCTTCGCCGAGGCATGGGTCGCCGTTGGCGCATTCACCGGCCAGATCTATTTTGATTTTTCCGGTTACACCGACATCGCGATCGGTTCGGCCCGTCTGTTCGGCATTCGTTTACCGGAAAATTTTTTCTCGCCGTACAAGTCGACAAGTATTGTTGAGTTCTGGCGCCGCTGGCACATCACGTTATCGCGATTCCTGCGCGACTATCTCTACATATCGCTGGGAGGTAACCGGAAGGGCCGCGTAAAACGCTATCGGAACCTGATACTGACCATGGTACTGGGAGGACTCTGGCACGGCGCACACTGGAACTTCGTGATATGGGGCGCACTGCACGGCTTTTACCTGGTCATCAACCATTTCTGGCGCTTTCTCTTTCCGCCTCGGGCAGAGCGCGGCGCGGTTACCGGCAGTCTGCTGCGCGTGGCGAGTTGGGCCATCACGCTGCTTGCGGTCATGATCGCCTGGGTGTTTTTCCGAGCGCAATCAACTGAGGCAGCCTTCGCTATTCTGGGTGCGATGGCCAATCCGCAGTCGCTGACCATAGATTCGGCCTACATTGGCCAGCTCTATGCCCTGCAGCCAGGATTCGCATTGCTGGACCAGCTGTTCCCCGTTTCCTCGCCCCAGACGATACCACTGGTCTTCCTCAGTGCGGCGCTGCTGCTGTCGTTCATCGCACCCAATACGCAGCAATTCATGGCGCGCTTCCAGCCGACGCTGATCATTACACGCTGGACGCAACCCGCCTCTCGCTGGCAGTGGCGCCCCACATCAGCGTACGCACTGGCTATCGCAGTGATAGCCGTGATTGCGATGCTGGGGATGGACAGCAACTCCGAGTTCATTTACTTCCAGTTCTGATATGCGCAATCGATATCTCACATGGACTTTCGCGTTAGCGGCACTGATCGTCGGGGGGACGATTGCCTTCACCTACCAGACTGATCCGTTCGGGCTTTATCGCGATGATTCCGAGCGGGCACTGAGTCGCATCGACCAGTTCTATCATATGCGCAGCACCAAACCGCTGCAGTTACTGCGCAAAAAGCCCCGTAAAGTGATTGTCGGAAGTTCCCGATCGGCCCGACTGTCGCCTGTCGAGCTGGGATTGAACGACATCTACAACGCTTCGCTCCCGGGGGCGACGCCCACTGAAATCCGCGAAGTACTGGCGTTTGCGCATGGCGTACAACCACTTGAAGCCGCATATATCGGCTGGGATTTCGAGGGTTTTCTCGGCCTGACACCGGATCATCGCGACGGTTTCAACAGCGAACTGCTGACAGCCAGCAACCCGTTAACACGGTCCGTCCATGCATTTGTCGCACACAAACGCACCCTCTTTTCGCTGGTCGCACTGAAGGAAAGCATTGATGCGGGCAAGTCGACTACGGAGACCTTACGACCTTCTTACCTGCCCGACGGCAGCTGGCGCAGGAACCAGGCTGAAAATATCGGGCCGTTTGGATTCGCCTTGATCAGTCGGCAAAAGATTGAGGCATTTGCGGACACCGCACCCCACACTCTCGATACTGCTGAGGTACACCGGACGCTGGAGTACTGTTATGCGCAACGCATTCGCTGCCAGGTGTTTGTCACACCGGTCCACCTGTTCCATTTTGAAATATTCGAACAAGCAGGTCTGACATCACTGTGGCAGGACTGGCATCGGGCTGTTGTGAGAATCAACGAGGCACTTGCGGCTACCTACAGCGCAGACCCAATATCGATCTGGGGCTTCAATGCGTTTGCGCCGGCGGTCAGTGAACCCATCGCCAAACCGCAGGACATCTCCACACCGTGGTTTACAGACAACCTGCACTTTCGTCCGCGTTTTGGAAACGTGATGATCGATGCGATGGTGAATGGCAAGGCCCAACCTGGAGTCACAGCGCTGTCATCGGACACGATAGAGCGATATCTGCAAATGGTTGAGGGTTTACGCACGACCTACAGGCTCGACAATCAGCGCCAGGTGAAACGCATGAAAAAGAATCTGGGGATCGTGGATTCACGCGCCAGCGACCAGGCGCGGCACTGAAATCTTCTCTCCTTTTCGCTCCCTCGCTCCCCACAAACAACAACGCCCCGACCGGTACCGGTCAGGGCGTTGCTGTTGTGTTTGAAGCCTGGCGATGACCTACTCT
>CAYGOX010000016.1:15779-22317 GCA_964351485.1 uncultured Halioglobus sp. | reverse complement strand
TATCACGCGCGCCACCTGTCGCGCCGTGCCCACCGGCACGGTGGACTTGTCGACCACGACCGTGTAGCCCTCGAGGTGGTGTGCGATTTCGGCCGCTGCCGCGTAGACGTAGCGCAGGTCGGCGTGGCCATCACCGCGCCGCGCCGGTGTACCCACGGCAATGAAGACGATATCCGCCTGGCGAACGCTTGTCGCCAGGTCCGTGGTAAAGGTCAGGCGCCCGGCCTCGCCATTGCGCTGCAGCAGCGATTTCAGTCCGGGTTCATAGATCGGGATTTCGCCGGTGTTGAGTGTCTCGATCCGCCTGGCGTCCTTGTCCACGCAGATGACGTTGGCGCCGAACTCGGCAAAGCAGGCCCCGGACACCAGCCCGACGTACCCCGCTCCAATCATGACGACGTTCATGGTCTGCTCAGGTCTCCCTTTGAATAAGCCAGGTACCACTCGACGAATTTGCCCACACCCTCTTCGATGTGCGTGGCGGGCCGATAGTCGATGGCGTCGGCCAGGTCCTGCACATCGGCGTAGGTTGCGGTGACATCGCCCGGTTGCATCGGCATGGGCTCGCGACGCGCGGTTTTACTCAGCGCCGATTCGATGGCAGCGATAAAGTCATTGAGATTAACCGGGTTGTGGTTGCCGATGTTGTACAGGCGGTAGGGCGCGCTGCTGCTGCCGGGGTCAGGATGTATCGGGTCCCACCGGAGGTTGGTGGTGGCAGGTTGCAGGGCGATCCTTCGCACGCCTTCGACGATGTCGTCGATGTAGGTGAAGTCCCGCTGCATGTCGCCGTTGTTGAAAACCTTGATCGGCTCGTCGTTGAGAATTGCGCGGGTGAACAAAAACAGTGCCATGTCAGGGCGCCCCCACGGGCCATACACCGTGAAAAAACGCAGGCCGGTGGTGGGCAGCCGGTACAGGTGCGAGTACGTGTGCGCCATTAATTCGTTGGCTTTCTTGGTAGCGGCGTACAGCGAGATAGGGTGGTCGACATTGTCGTGAACGGAAAACGGCATGCGGGTGTTCATGCCGTACACCGAACTGCTGCTGGCGTACACCAGGTGTCCCGTACCGTGGTGTCTGCAACATTCCAGGATATTGGTGAAACCCACGATATTGCTGTCGATGTAGGCCCGCGGATTTTTCAGCGAATAGCGCACACCCGCCTGGGCGGCGAGATTGATGACGATATCGAACGGGGCCCGGGCGAAGATGGCCTCCACGATATCGGTATCCTGCAGATCGGCCTTCTCGAAGGTGAACGCGGCGTGGTTGGTCAATCGCGCCAGGCGCGCCTGCTTCAGGGAGACTTCGTAGTAGTCGTTGAGATTATCCAGGCCGACCACTTCGTGGCCATCTGCCAGGAGTCTCTCGCAGAGATGGTAGCCGATGAAGCCCGCTGCGCCGGTGACGAGAATGAGCATGGCATCCCGTGATGACTGTTGGGTAAAGCGGCCATGATAGTGCGTTTTTGCTGCATTTTCATTGCGCTGGCCGGTTCATTGCCCAGCTGTGATCTCGGACACATTCTGCAGGTGTATCCGGGGTCTACCAGTGGGCCTATCGGGTATACTGGCGCGCACATGCTGACTCGGATCCCATAAGGAAGCCCTCACCATGCCAGGACGCGTGCTGGTCACAGGCGGCGCCGGATATATCGGCAGCCATGCCTGCGTTGCCCTCATCGAGGCGGGTTACGAGGTCGTCGTGTTCGACAACCTGTGTAACAGCAGCCGGGTGGCGCTGGAACGTCTCGATGCGATCTGCGGCAAGACGGTGACGTTTGAGCATGGGGATATCCGTGACAGGGCCGCGCTGGACGACGTCTTTGCGCGCCACCACGTGGATGCGGTGCTGCACTTTGCCGGCCTCAAAGCGGTGGGTGAGTCGGTCGAAATGCCCCTGGAGTACTACGACAACAATGTTACCGGTTCGCTTGTACTGCTCGCGGCGATGGAAGCGGCGGGCGTAAAGCGCCTTGTGTTTTCTTCCTCGGCGACAGTGTACGGCGATCCTGTCACGGTACCCATTCGCGAGGATTTTGCCCTGGGGCCAACCAGTCCCTACGGTCGTTCCAAGTTGATGGTCGAGGAAATCCTCGCCGACTGGCAGCACGCACGTCCCGACTGGAGCGTTGCCCGGCTGCGCTATTTCAATCCGGTGGGCGCGCATCACAGCGGGTTGATCGGTGAGGACCCGCAGGGCCATCCGAACAACCTTCTACCCTTCGTGGCCCAGGTTGCCGTAGGTCGCCGCGACCGCCTGCAGGTATTTGGCAGCGACTACCCGACCGTCGACGGAACCGGGGTGCGCGACTATATCCACGTGATGGACCTTGTCGAGGGCCACGTTGCAGCGCTGGATTACATCGCCAGCCAGTGTGGCCTGCACACGATCAACCTGGGTACCGGTAACGGCATTTCGGTACTGGAGATGGTGCGCGCATTCGAGGCTGCCAGTGGCCGCGAAATTCCCTATGACATTGTCGGTCGACGTGCCGGCGATATCGCCAAGTGCTGGGCCGATCCCGGCCTGGCCGCCGAGTTGCTCAAGTGGCGCGCCTCGCGTTCGCTCCAGCAGATGTGTGAAGACAGCTGGCGCTGGCAATCGAGCAATCCCGGTGGTTACGCGACTGGCGGATGAACAGCTTCGCGGCCGTCAAGCTTCTCTCCCTTCTCCTCTACCCACTGGGGCAGGTATTTGCCCTGACGCTGCTGGCCGCGCTGCTGCGCCTGTTCGGCAGGGCACGCATGGCCCTGGCCGTGCTGGTGGCGGGCCTGGGCTGGTTGTATGTCTGCTCCACCTCCCAGTTTGCCGATGCGCTCATGGGCTACCTGGAAGAAGGTTACGGATCGCGACCGATGGCTGTGGTGCAACCGGCTGATGCGATCGTCCTGCTCGGCGGCGCCATGCGCGGGCACACCCACCTGGGTTCGCTGGGCGATCTCAACCAGCAGGCGGACCGCCTGGTGCACGCGGTGGCGCTGTACCGTGCCGGCAAGGCACCCGTGATCGTCGTGTCCGGTGGCGCCCCCTTCGGTGATCGATCGGAGGCGGAGCAGATACAGGACATCCTGATCATCATGGGCATTCCCGAAGCGGCCATTGTCCTGGAACCGGCCAGCCGTAACACGCACGAAAACGCGGCCAATACCGCCGTGTTGCTGCGCGAACGCGGCTGGCAGGAAATCCTGCTGGTAACCTCGGCGTTCCACATGCGGCGCGCCGAGGCACTGTTCAACGCCCAGGGCGGCCTGACGGTGCATCCTGCGCCGACCGATTTCCAGCGCCGGATTTCACCGGCAACGGTGTTACCGGACTGGCTGCCCGTGCCCGGCGTCAGCAACCTGTACCGCTCGACACACGCCATTCATGAACTGATCGGTTACGCGATCTACCGCTGGCGCGGCTGGCTCTAGGCGCCCGCGGCGGCAGCCGGCGCAGTGTCCGGCGCGCGCTCCGCTTTGAAATCGCTGTAGCTCATACCGGTCCACCGCCGGAAGGCGCGGTAGAAACTGTTCACCTCCAGGTAGCCCAGTTCATCGGCCAGGCATTTGCCCGGAAGCCACTGGTCGCGTAACGATCGCTCGCAGCGGTACTGCCGGGCCCGGTCGAGTAGAAACTGGTAGCAGGTGTGATCGGCGCGCAGGCGTCGTCGCAATGTGGTGCCGCTCATGCCCAGTGTTGCGGCGACTGTGTCGGCCCGCAGTCGGGCGAGGTCGCCAGTGAGCAGAATTTGCAATACGCGGTCGGTCGTGCGTGACAGCGGCATATAAGGGGTTTTCTCCGGCAAGGTGCCGGACGCGGATTCGGCGCATGCCGAAAGAGCGGAGTGTTCCATAGCCAGTACATCCTTGTAATGGGGTCAGAGGCCCTGTTGCTGATAGGTGAAAATCCGTTTCCCGTCGCGAGTGCCCGGCCCGTCCGTGGGCCGGGCACAGCGACGCCTATAAAAAAATAGCACAGAATGCCGGGGGCGAAAGTCCGCGGCGACGATTGATCGAAATTGGCGTGGGTGAGCTGGCCTGCTACAGCAGTTCGGGTGAGGGGCAGTCCATCACGGCGGCCATGCTGGCGATAATTTCCCGTTCCTCGGGCTTGAGCGCATCGTCGGCCCCGGCGGCCAGGGCCATCGCCTTGAGAATCCGCGGTTTGAGGAGCGGATAACAGTCGGCCAGCGTACCGACGGCCCTGCTGAACGCCGCCACGTTCGCATCAGCCTGGGGTAAAAGCTGCAGCCCTGGCAGTTCCAGCGCGTCGGCGCCGAGCGCAAACGCGCGGGCCGGGTCGTCGTTATCCTGGTAGGCCAATACGGACAGAACCACCTGGAGCTCTGACGAGACGCGCTTGAGACCGGCGTGGCGCGCCCGGCTGGGCGGAACCTGGACGAATTCCGGATCGAGGTAGTGCCGAACGAGCTGGTACACACACCACTCGTACAGGGCGACCTGCGTATCAGCCTGCACCAGCTCGCGCAGCAGCTTCTTGAAGACGCGGTACTGCTTTTCCGACATCGCCTTCAGGGCCGGCAGGCACATCTCGATCAGGGGTAGCCGGTGCGGCGCGCCCAGTTCGTGCACGGCGCTGTAAAGCGTCGCCACCATCTCCTCCAGCCCCTGTACTTTCGCTGCGTTGATGTGTCCGAACTGCGTTTGGCGAACCGCCTCGTCACCGGCGTCCATGATGAGGCTGCTGATAATCGCCTGAGCACCCAGCGGTTCATGGCTGTACCGGACCAGCGCTACCGGGATCGATTCGCGTTGCGCGGTTTCCAGCTCAAGGTCGGGCGGTGAAGCGCCATCGGTGGCCGGGTCGTCCAGGGCGATGCCGGCCATCGCCGCAGTGACGATCGCTGCTCGGCCCACGCCAGCCTCGCCGTGTCCCGGCCGCGATGGCTCCAGTTCGTAGTGCAGAGTTTCGCGCTTGATGTACTGACCGTCCCAGTTGGGGTCGACCCGGGCGATGCGCATGGGCAGGGGCGGATGGGTCGCGAAGACCTGCCACAGGCGGTGCTCGATCTGGCCGAAAAAAATATGTGACATTTCCATCGCCCGCGCGGCGTGCACCAGTGTGCCGGGCACGTAACCGCCGATGACCTTGAGCGCGTCGCCGATACTTTCAGCACTGCGCGTGTACTGGACCGCGCTCGCATCGGCGAGAAACTCTTTCTGTCGGGAAATGGCCGCCTTGATAAACCCCGCTGCCAGTCCACCGAGCCAGCCCAGCGCGGTGAACGCGAGCCCGAGGACCGGCAGGCCGATACCGCTGTTCCCCGAGTGGATGTGCTCGCCCGAGCGAGCGCGGTGGCCGCTGCGCAGCAGCAGGTGTCCGACGTCGCCGACAAAGGTGATGCCCTTGAGCATTGAGGCAAGCCGCACGTTCAGGCGCATGTCGCCATTGAGAATATGGCTGAACTCGTGTGCGATGACGCCCTGTAACTCGTGTCGCTTGAGCTGGACGATGGCGCCGCGGGTTACTCCGATGACTGCGTCTGCCGGTGTGAGCCCGGCGGCGAAGGCGTTGATGCCGCGTTCCCGGTTCATGACGTACACCGCCGGTACCGGCATGTTGGCCGCCAGCGCCATTTCCTCGACCACGTTCAGGCAGCGGCGTTCGGCGCGATCCCGGGTCTGGGGCACGATCCGGGTGCCACCCATGCGCTCAGCCACGGTTTTGCCGCCGCTGGACAGACGTATCCAGTTCACCAGCACGACCAGCCCGATGACGGCGCTGACGCCCAGTCCCACCGACACGAAACGGTCGAGTGTGAAGTAGGAGAGAAAACCGTTTATGCCGCTACTGCCGGCGTAGATGTTGTAGTCCTGGCCAAAAAAAAGAAACGCGGCGATCGCCACGTTGGTCAGCACGATAAGCAGCAGCACCGCCAGGCCGAACAGGACGGCGAGCAGGCGCGTGTTGCGCCTGGCCAGATCCTGCTGCGCGAAAAAATCCATGTGTGCTGACTGTTACCGGGTCAGAAGGAAACCTTGGGTGCTTCCTGTATCTGGGGTGAATCATCAAACTCCAGCAGCTCTGCGTCCGTCGCGTGTCCGAAGACTCCGGCTACGGCTACTGGCGGAAAGCTCTGGCGATACGTGTTGTAGTTCATGACGGCATCGTTGTAACCCTGTCGCGCGAAAGCAATCCGGTTTTCCGTGGTGGTGAGTTCCTCGGTGAGCTGCATCATGTTCTCGTTCGCTTTCAGCTCCGGGTAGGCTTCCATGGTGACGTTAAGTTTGCCCAGTGCACCCTGTAATACGCCCTCTGCCGAGGCGAGCCTGGCCATTTCGGCGCCCCCGACATTGCCGTCGTCCATGCCCTTGAGAATAGCAGCGGCATCGTTACGGGCGTTGGTCACCGCCTCCAGCGTCTCGCGTTCGTGCGACATGTAGGCCTTCGCTGTCTCGACGAGGTTGGGGATCAGGTCGTAGCGCCGCTTGAGCTGGACTTCGATTTGTGAAAACGCATTGAGGAAGCGGTTTTTCAGCGCGACCAGCTTGTTGTAGATACCGATGACATACATCACCAGGCCCAGTAC
>CAYGOX010000016.1:0-15769 GCA_964351485.1 uncultured Halioglobus sp. | reverse complement strand
GGCTCCATGGCTTCGTTAAGGGTTTCCAGGGGTCCTTTTACAAATGAAACCTGCCGGGCGAAGGCTAGCGATCGCTCAGGCGGCGGTCACTTCCACCGGCACACCGTTGACCGCGGCGTTGCCCGACAGCGCATCCACAAATTGGTCGTCGGTCAGGTCGTTGCAGCTCACACCCGCGTGGCGCCGGGCCGTCGTCATCCGAACGCCCTTGCGGTCGTGGCCGAAACCGTGAGGCAGGCTCACCACGCCGCGCATCATGTCGTCGCTGGCCTGCGCAACCACCTGCACCGAACCGACGCGGGATCGTACGGTTACCTGTTGTCCGTCGGCCAGTGACCGGTCGGCGAGGTCCTGTGGATGCATGAGCAGCGTGCAGCGCGGCTTGCCCTTCATCAGTCGGTGGTAGTTGTGCATCCAGGAATTGTTCGAGCGCACGTGGCGGCGTCCGATCATGCGCAGCGTCGCGTCGTCGGCCTGGCTGAATTGCGGGCGCAATCGCTGCAGATCTTCGAGGGGCTGTGCTGTGGCGCAGTCGATACGCTTCTGCGGTGTGAGCAGACGTTCGGGTAACAGCGGTTGCAGCGGGCCGAGGTCGATGCCGGAGGGATTGTCGCGCAGCGCCTGCAGCGTGACCCCCTGATCGGCGTAGGGCCCGCCTGCCAGCCCTAGTTCTATCAGTTGATCCGGTGGCATGACAGGCTGCTCCTGTGTACCTTGCAATCGCGCGACGCGATTGCCCAGTTCGGTGAAGATTTCCCAGTCGTGCAGGCTGCCCTCGGGCTTGTCGAACACGGCCTCATTAAAGCGCGCGGTGTTGCGCACGGCATTCATGTGGAAGGCGATGTCGTAGTGGTCGTGCTCCAGCGCCGAGGTTGGCGGCAGGATGATATCGGCATGGCGCGTGGTTTCATTCAGGTACGGATCCAGCGAGACCATGAAATCGAGTTGTTCCAGTGCCGCGTCCAGTGCCATGCCGTTGGGCGTGGACAGCACGGGGTTGCCGGCGCCGGTAAACAGCACCCGGATGCGGTCTTCACCCGGCGTGGTAATTTCCTCGGCCAGCGTCACTGATGGCAGTTCGCGGTCGAACTCCGGCAGTCCGCGAACGCGGCTGTGATGGCGTCCAAAGCCGCCGGGGCTGGTGGTGGGGACCTGGTCCATGGCTGGTAGCGTAAACAGCGAGCCGCCGGGACGATCGAGGTTTCCGGTGGCGATGTTGATGATCTGGATAACCCACTGGCACAGGGCACCGAAAGCCTGGGTTGAAACGCCCATCCGTCCGTAACAGATCGCCGCGCCGGCTGCAGCAAATTCGCGAGCGATCTCGCGCGTGGTGTTCGCGTCGATACCCGTGTGTGGAGCGGCAAACTCGGGTGTGAAATCGGTGATGGCAGAGCGGACCGTGTCCAGGCCATCGGTGAAGTCGGCCAGGTGGGCCGGGTTTGCCAGATTTTCGCTGAACAATACGTTCAGTACCGCCAGCAGGAAAAGCGCGTCGGTGCCCGGCGCGATAAAGTGATGGTCATCGGCGAGTTTTGCCGTCTCTGTGGCGCGCGGGTCGAGGACGACGAGTTTGCCCCCGCGCGCCTGCAGTTCCTTTATACGCTTGCGCACGTCCGGCACTGTCCAGATGCTGCCATTGGACGCGAGCGGATTGGCGCCGAGCATCAGGAAATAGTCGGTGCGATCGATGTCGGGAATCGGGAACAGGTTCTTGTGGCCGAACAACCACAGCGAGGCAAGGTGGTGCGGCAACTGGTCGACCGAGGTCGCTGAAAACCGGTTGTTGGTCCGGAACTGGCGAAACAGGTTGCCCTGGTGGGTGAGCATCCCGTAGTTGTGCACTGAGGGATTTCCCAGGTAGACGCCAATGCTGTTGACGCCATGGGTTTCGCGACTCTCGACCAGTTTGTGCGCCACTGTATCGAGCGCCTCGTCCCAGGAAATTTCTTCCCAGGTGTCGTTGCCATCGGAGTTGCGTACTCGACGGACGGGTCGGCGCAGCCGGTCGGGATCCTCGTGCAGGTCCTTGAGCGCGACGGCCTTGGGGCAGATGTGGCCGCGACTGAGCGGGTCGTTGCTGTCGCCGCGAATCGAGACGATGTCCTCACCCTGTGTTGCAATCACGCGGCCGCGGCTGGCCTCGCACAGGTCGCAGGCGCGGTAGTGGGTCTTGCGCTCGGTGGTGACGTTCATGGCGGTGTCCTCGGGGTGGGGCGACAGTGCCCGGTAGCCTATCTTGAAATCACCCCGCGCCTCAACGGCGGGTCCGCCTTAAAATCCGATTGTGATCCTCGCGCCGCCCAGATCACTGACGCCGATGTCGAGTCTGGCGCCGTAGCTGGCCGCAATGTCAGCTGCCACGGCCAGGCCAATGCCCTGGCCGGGCTGCGTCTGGTCGGCGCGGGCACCGCGTGCCAACAGGGTGTCGCGTGCTTCCGGCGGTATGCCCGGTCCATCGTCCTCGATGGCAATCTCCAGGTCATCCCCATCGCCTGTGGCTTTCACCTGGATTGTCTCGCGCCCGTACTTGCACGCGTTTTCCATCAGGTTGCCCAGCAGTTCCATGAGGTCGCGCTCGTCGCCGCGAAAGCGGGCGTTTGCCGGGACAGCAAGCTGGATATCGAGTGACTTGCCAGCGTAGACCTTGGCGAGGGTGTCGCGCAGCCTGGTGGCGACGGGCAGCAAGGGAATAAGACGCAACAGGCTGTGCCCGGCACCCGAAGCGCGTTGCAGCTGGTAGTCGATGATCTGCTCCATCCGGTCCGACTGCTCACTGACCAGTGCGGCAAATTCCTGCTGTCCAGAATCGGCGCTGCGAATCACCGCCAGTGGCGTCTTCAGGCTGTGTGCGAGATCGCCCAGTGTGTTGCGCGTGCGTTCCCGCCGCTGTTGCTCGGCCTGCAGCAGGCTGTTGAGATTGTCGGTAACCGGTTGCACCTCGCGCGGGTAGTCGCCGTCGAGACGGTCGCCTTCACCGGCCTCGATCAGGGCGATGTCTGAAGCCAGCTCGCGCAGGGGGCGCAACCCCCAAACCAGTACGGCGACCTGCAGTGCGAGCAGTACGAGTGTGGTTGCGCCCAGCCACAGGAGCAGGCTCGAGCGCAGCGTCGCCAGTTGCGCCATCGTCGGTGCGGTGGTTTCCAGTACGCTGAACACCAGCGGCACCTCCTCGCCGTTTTCGGTCTGCCACAATACCGCGTACCAGGCGTGGTAGAAATCAGCGGAGGCAGAAAAGCCGCGTTCGCCCGCGCGGATCGGTAGTCCGCCCTCGGGAAACGCTGCAGCCGAACTGGCGATAGCCGAGCGGGAGCGCCACAGCACATTGCCGTCAGGCGCGCTGATCAGTCCGAACAGGCCGGAGTTGACCTGGTTGAATCGCGATTCCAGCAGCGCTTCGGGCATTGACAGTGCCGCGTTGTATTCCGCCTCCGCCATCAGTGTCAGGACCTGCAGATGCAGACGTTCCTCGGTCGCCGACTCCAGGCTGCGCTGGTAGCTGCGCTCCAGGTACCAGCCGGTGCCGCCCAGAAACAAGGGCAGCGTCACCAGGCTGGCGAGCAGCAGTCGCGCCCAGAGAGAGTAGCGATAGCGCCGCGTCACGTGTCGCTGTCCAGTACGAACCGGTACCCGGCGCCCCGCACGGTCGCGATGGGTTTCAGGGTGTTGCCCGGATCGAGTTTTTTGCGCAGTCGGCCGACGAAGACTTCGATGACATTGCTGTCGCGGTCGAAGTCCTGGTCATACAGGTGATCGACCAGCTCGCTCTTGGAGACGACCTGGCCCTTTCGGTGCGCAAGGTATTCCAGCGTGTTGTACTCGTACGCGGTCAGGTCAATGGCCTGTTCGTCGACACACACCGTTCGCGCGTTGAAGTCGATGGTCAGCGGGCCATACTGCACTGCCGCCTGAAGGCGTCCGCCGGTCCGCCTGAGCAGCGCCTGGACGCGCGCCTCGATTTCCTCGAGGTAGAAAGGTTTGGTCACATAGTCGTCTGCGCCGGCTTCGAGCCCTTCGACCTTGTCGCGCCAGTCGCTGCGAGCGGTGAGTACAAGTATCGGAAAGGCGGCTTCTTCGGCGCGCCACCGGCGGATGAGCTCGATGCCCGAGATGCCCGGCAGTCCCAGGTCGACTATGGCGACATCGTAAGGGTGCTCCTGTCCAAGAAAGCGGGCTTCTTCACCGTCGGCGGCTTCCTCGACGACCCAGCCGGCCTCGCTAAAATGTTTTGCTACCTGGAGCCGCAAACGGGGGTCGTCTTCGACGATCAACATGCGCATGCTTCAGCCCCGGATGGTGACCGTGATAACACGCCCGGAGTCCAGCAGCAGGCGTACCTTGAACGCGTTGCCGTCCTTGCGCACGCGCAGCACCTTGCCACCGTACTGTGCTTTCGCCTGCTGCGCAGCCTGCCGCGCAGTCATTTGTGTGCTGCCGGCGTTCGCGTTGGCGTAGGCAGGGCGCGCCTCGACGGTCGGGGCCGTCCAGGGCGCCAGTAGCGCGCTGGCCATCAGCAGGGCGAAAAACAGGTGGGCAGTGGGGCGACGCATGGTAGCTCCTGGGTATTAGTGCGTAACCGGCTCAAGTGCCACGTTGACCGATATGGTGGGGCCGGGCCGGTAAGTGGTGCGCGTGTAGTAGACATTATCGCCATATCGGTAGCCGACGCGATAGTGAGTGATTTCTTCCCTGTCGCGCAATTCGTAGTCAACCTCGCAGCGCTTCTCAGTCACGTAGTGGTAACCGGCCGGTCGATTGTGGGAAGCATCGTGTGCAATGGCTGCGCCCAGTGCGGCACCGGCGCCGGCGAGGATGGGCTGGTTGCGATTGTTCTTGCCGATGGCGCCACCGGCGACGCCGCCGATGATCGCACCCAGCACAGTCGGTGCCTTGGCGTGGTGGCCGCCGCGGCGCTCGACGCGGATTTCCTCTTCCCAGCAGCGTTCGTGGGGGATCTTTTCTGTGACGGTGCGCACCACAGGGTCAACAGAGACTACCGGCGCCTGGATCATGATTCGATCAGTGGTGGCGCAGGCGGTGGTGGTAGCCAGCAGGCTGGTGAGGGTGATGCCGTAAATCAGTGGTTTCATGGTGTTTGCTCCAATAGCGATGACACTGGGCATGACTGTAAGGCAGTCGAACTGAATGAAACCTGAACGGGAAGCGACAACTTTCGCGCACCGGTTCAGCTATCGTTCAGGGAGCGCGGCGTAGTGTGGGTACTGCAAACGGCAACAACCGGAGGTTAACGCCATGAAAAAACTCAGTACCTGTCTTCTCGCCCTCGTGATCGCCGGGGGCTCTTCGATGGCCATGGGGGCGCCACACCAGGGCGAGCGGCATCACAAGGGGGAGCACCGTCACCAGAAGCACGATTTCAAGGTGGGCCGGCACCACGATGTCCACCGTATTGAACGCGGCAGGCATCACAAGAAGCACCTGCGCGAGCACCGCAGGCACCACGCAGCCAAGGAGCATCGTCGTCACCACCGGAAATGGCGTGATCATCGACGTCATCGCTGGGATCACTACGGCTGGCGTTACAACGGCTGGGATCATCGCCCGTGGCGACGTCACCATTGGCGCCACGGCGGCTATTACGGTGACTACGTTGGAGCGGCGATACTCGGTTCTGCCCTGACCTTCAGCCTGTACCACCGGCACAACGGTGCGATTTGTTACGACCGCCACGACGACCGGCATGACCCTTATTACCGGGAGGGTCGGCGGACTGATGTCGTCGGATGCCACCGCATAGAGCGGTTGGCGGACGGGACCGAGGTGCGGGTGGACGTGCCGCTTGAGGAGTGTCAGTAAGGCGTTGGTCGACGGCCAGCTGAGGGTTTGCGTGAGGGGTGTCCATAAGACACCCCTTTTTTTGTGAAAAATTGTCGCTTCCCGAGCGGTACTAGTGACCTGCTTCACACCTTCCCGAATAAAAACCAGTGGTTATACTATCTACAAACTATTATTCCACTATACGCTCAGGCATTATTGATAATAGAGAAAAAGTGGGCCTCGCCCGCGTGCATGTTATTGGGAATATGGGAAAAATCCGACAGACAGGCTTCTCCCTGATCGAGTTGATGATCACGCTTGTGATCGTCGGAATTCTGGTGCAAGTGGTTGCGCCCGGCTTCCAGAAAATGATCAAGGACAATCGCGTTCGAGGTGAGGTCTTCGCTTTGCGGGCGGCGCTGAACACCGCGCGCAGCGAGGCGTTGACGCGGCGACAGCCCGTCGTGGTCTGTCCCGGCACGGAGGCCACCGGTTGCGGCGATATAACCAGCAACTGGGCTGATGGTTACATCGCATTTACCGATCCGGACGGAGATAACGACTATACGGCGGCCACAACGGTGGATGACGACGATTTGATCGTTTCCCACCGCGAGGAGACCGCGCCCTATATGAAGGTGTGGCTGTCGAGCACCAACGGGGCGCCCCGCATTGAATTCACGGCCCAGGGCTTCACCGGAACTACAGCTAGCCTTGAAGTTTGCGACGACCGCGAGCTCGGCGATGCCCGCGGCCTCACCATTTCGGCGATCGGCTACATTGCCGCGGCAATTGACGACGATGATGACGGCATCCGCGACGACCACGGAGGCAATAATTTTGACTGCGTTGCACCCACCGCACCCCCCTAGGAGACTGCCTGTTTCAAAGGGACAACAGGGCTTCTCAATGATAGAAGCCCTGATTGCCTTTGCGGTGTTGTCATTTGGCATTATGGGCGTGGTGACGCTGATCACCGGCTCCAAGGCCAACCAGTTTGAGATTGTGCAGCGCACCCGCGCCGTCACGCTGGCCAATTCACTGGTCGAACGTATTCGTATCAATCCACTGGGCATCGCGACCTACAACACGGGCCTGGACACGCCGGTTGCCCTGGGAGCGACCCAGCCCAGTCCCGATTGCAGTACGGCGACCTGTGATGCGACCCAGCTGGCGACCCACGACCTGTGGGAGTGGGGTGAAGAGCTGCGCGGCGCCACCGCGCTGATTACCGCAACCGACGCACCCGTTGGCGGCCTGCAATCGCCGCTGGCCTGTGTGGTTTTCGCCAATCACCCCGATCATGTAAGAACCGGAACGTTGACCGTGGTCGTGTCCTGGCGCGGCCTTGCCGAGGTTCGCGATGCGGCTGCCGGGGGCGACGTCTGCGGAACATTTACCGCGGGCGAGGAGAAGTTCCGTCGGCAGGTTTCGGTACAAACCTACATTATTGACGAGACTGAGCTGTGAATATGTCCACGATCACGCGGCAAGCCGGCCTGTCACTCGTCGAGGTGATGGTGGGCATGGTGCTGGGCCTGATCGTGGTATCGGGCGCCGTGGCGATCTACCTGGCGTCGAGCCGTTCCTACAGCGAGGCTGAGCAGGTGGGCCAGCTCAGTGAAAACAGCCGCTTTGTTGAGCAGATTCTGACCGACGGGCTGCGCCATGCCGGTTTCGTAGGTGAGGCGAGTGCGGACAAGATTGAGGTCAACCCGGTGGCCCTGGGCGCGATCACCGACAACTGCGCCGGCCCTGACAACCGGGCCGATGCCTACCGCCTCGGGTTTCCGATTTACGCCGCGGTGGCGACCGACGAAGCGTCCTCCCCGGATATCGGGTGTATTGCCAACGACCCGGGGAATGATGCCCTTGAAGATTCAGAGATACTGATTATCAAGTCTGCGGTGCCGCTACCAATCAGTGACGGGCCGCGTGATACCGGGCCAACCCAGGCAAGTCACACCAATAATGTGCTGGATTTTCCGTCAGCCTTGTTGCCGGGCAAACTCTATCTGTTGACGAACAACGTGATTGGCCGGATGTTCGACAGCGACACCACGCCCCATCCTTCGATTGCAGTGGGCGGTGATATTCCGGGCGGTGCGGCCTGGGAGTATCGATACGAACTGTACTTTATCCGCGACGTCAGTAACGCCGACGGTAAGGCGATGCCGCGGTTGAGCCGAATGGTGCTGGCTGAGAGCAGTCCCGGCGGCGCCATGGCGTTGACTCAGGAAGATCTCGTGCCCGATGTCGAGGACATGCGGATGCGCTTTGGGCTCGACACGGTAGGCAATGATGGAGAAGTCGATGTCTACCAGACTGTGGCGCAGGTCAATGCCGGTAACAACTGGGATAGCGTGGTGGCTATCGAAATCGCCCTGCTGGTGAGCAGCCAGGAGGAAGATGTCAATTATACAGACGCCAACACCTACACCCTGGCCGGTTACACGGTCACGCCGCATGCGACGCGCCTGCAGCACCGTCGTCAGGTGGTGCGTGCCAACGTTTCGCTGCGCAATATCAAGTTCGTGATTCGAGGGTCCAAGGAATGAGGCAGGGTAACTTCGGTCAATCGCAGCGCGGTGTGGCGCTGGTGGTGTCGCTGATCTTTCTGCTGGTCATCACGATCATGAGTGTCGTTGCTGCGACCAATAGTCGGCAGGGCCTGACCATGACCAGCAATCTGCAGGACAGCTACGACTCGTTCCATGCAGCGGAGGCCGGTGTGCTGGCGGCGATCGCCACGGCGGGCACAGCCACGGATGAATTCACAGGCTCGGACAATCCGAACATTTTTGGCGATTTTGATGCTGACGAAGGGCCGCTTGGGCACCTGACCGATGGCAATGCCGCTATGACAGTAAACATTTTCATGACCAACTTTGACGGCGCGTGCCCGGCTTCGGCGATCACCGCGTCCAGCACAGAAGAATTTTCATGCGACTACTACCGCGTCGAGTCGACGCACGAAGTAGCGCGCAAGGCGACAACCAAAGTGTCACAGGGTGTGATCAAGACGACGATTGGCGTGAACTAGATTCGGGGCAAGCCGTTGGCGCATGCACGTTGCGCGCCACGGTGCAGGAGGATAGTACGATGGGACAATTAGACTATAAGGGAACCAGCCGCTGGTTAGCGCTCGCGCTGTGCGCAATGACCGGTGGGTTATTGCAAGCGCCGGCGATGGCCGACGACACAGAAATCTATCAGGCGACTTTGTCGGCTTCTGGGGACGCCAGGCCGAAAGTACTCCTGCTTGTCGATGACTCAGGCAGTATGGGTGCGGTTGCACAGGAAGGCGGCGAAAAGCCCCCTTACGATCCGAATGCCACGTATGTTGACGCGGGTTTCGACGACACCAAAATTTACTGGTCTACCAGCAACAGTAAACCGTCAATCGGCACCAACAACTATTTTTCTGCCAACAAGAACCGCTGCGAGTCCTCCTTCGTGCCCCTGGCCAACGAGGGCAATATGACGACCAAGGCGAAGCGCTGGCGCCCGGCGTCCGGTAGCTTCCAGAGTGTGACTGAATGGGTCTGTAACGGTTCACGATACTGGTACTGGTGTCTGCCCGACCCGCCGGGGTGGGAGCAGCAGACCAGCAACGAGTGGGTAGGTGACGAAGCTGAGTGGTTGTCCCTGTCCAGTAGCGATCGGGACCCGACCCACGTTGAGTGTCAGGCAGACGTGCTTGGCTCGGAACCGGGTAATGGCCCGAGTCTGGCCGATGGATATCCGGTCCAGCCCGTGGCACCGGACGCTGCTGACGCGGATGCCTACACCGGGTCGTTGGCCAGTTCCAACATCAGCTGGGGTGGCACGACTTACAACTGGTACACCGCGCATTACCTCAACTACTGGTATGACGAATCTATCGTGAGCGTTGAGAAAACCCGGCTGGAAGTTGTGCAGGAGGTGATCAACGAACTGATCGATTCGAACCCCAGTATCGATTTCGGTGTCGCAGTGTTCAATGACAACAGCGACGGGAATGCGCAGTACTATTATTGCGGTCCCTACGTTTGCAGCACCTATAACAATGAGGACGATCACGGCGGTCGTATCGTTGCGAGGATCAAGGAAGACATGACGCTGGCTGATCGCGCGCTGCTCACCAGTAGCAGCGGGCTTGTCAACGGCCTGGTGGCCAGCGGTTCCACACCGCTGTGCGAGTCTGCTTATGAAGCCTATCGATACCTCGCGGGCGATACCCCTGTCTATGGTTTGAAACGTGACACGCAGACGGGAAGCTGGAGCGCGGGTAAGGACGGCACCCTCGACACTCCGGTACACGACTCGTCAGCGATCGATGGCTCGGGTAGCTATATCAGCCCGACCACCGATTGTGCCTATACCTATGTGATTCTCCTGACGGACGGATTCCCGACACTGGACACCCATGCCAATGCGGCGATCGAGAGCCTGACCGGTGAGACCTGCGCCGACTACCCGAGCGACGAAACGATCGGTGGTGTTCGTCAGGATCGCAAGAACTGTCTGCCGAACCTGACCAACTATATGGCCAACAACGATCTGAACCCGGATCGTGCCGGCGACCAGTTCGGTATTACTTACACCATTGGTTTTGCGACCGACCAGGAACTGCTGGAAGATGCCGCGCTCAATGGTAAGGGCGAGTACTTTACCGCGGAAGATACGGCTTCGCTGGCCGCTGCTTTCGAAGGTGCGGTGTTCAGCATCCTGTCCTCCGAGTCGAGCTTTACCTCACCATCGGTGGCGGTGAATACCTTCACCCGTACGCAGAGCCGTAACGAGGTGTTCTTCGCGATGTTCAAGCCGGACGCTTCCAAGGATTGGCCTGGCAACATCAAGCGTCTGGACATCAAGAAGGTGACGATTGACGGCGAGGAACAGAGCAAGCTCGTCGACGCTGACGAAGCCCTGGCTATCAATGAGAACACCGGCCTGATCAAGGACAGCGCGCGCACTGCGTGGAGTTCCGGCACGGACGGACCGACGGTCAATGAGGGCGGTGTGGGTGCATTGCTCGCACAGACCGACCCCGATACGCGCGTATCGCGTCTGAAAACCAACAGCGGTACCAACGGTGCACTGGAAACCTTCAACGCGACAAACCTGACCGCGGATGCCTACGGCCTGGACGTACTGTTCCCGGGTAACCCTGTTGGCGCATTGCACCAGCTGTGGGGCGTGAACAACCAGATCGAGCTCGAGGAATCGATCAAGTGGGGACACGGTCGTGACACCGAAGACCTGGATGACGATTTCAACGTCGGCGAGGCGCGCGACTGGGTGATGGGTGACATCCTGCACAGTCGGCCGCGAGTAATCTCGTACGGTGCGCTGGGAAGCTTTACGCGTGACAACCCGGACCTGCGCATACTCGTGGGTACCAACTCGGGCTTCCTGCACATGTTTGGTAACAGCGACGGCGTGGAAGACTGGGCGTTCTTCCCCAAGGAATTGGGCCCCATTCTGACGCAACGCCGTAAGAACGAGACCGATTCCGGTCGCCCCTACGGTATCGATTCTCCGCCGGTGGTATACAGCAAGGACGTCAACCGTGACGGCACGCTGAACCATGCTGACGGCGACAAAGTCTGGGTGTTCTTCGGCCTGCGCCGTGGAGGCAGAAATATCTACGCGCTGGACATATCCAACCCGGATTCACCGTCATTCCTGTGGATGATCGATCCGAGTACGGCAGGTTTCTCCGAAATCGGCCAGACCTGGTCAATTCCCAAGGTGGCGTTTGTCCCGGGTCACGTCGACGGTTCAGGTAAGCCCAAGCCGGTACTGATCTTTGGTGCTGGTTATGACACTGCCAAGGACGCCCACTCTTCGCTGGGTGACGACAACGACACGCTCGGACGCGGGGTTTATATTGTCGACGCCGAAACCGGCGCGCTGGTCTGGAGTGTGACTCCAGCGGACAATTCAGCGACCAACATGCAGGCCGCGGCCCTGGAGCACTCGGTGCCGGCACCGGTAGCGACGCTGGATTCGAACGGTGATGACCTTACCGACCGGATCTACTTCGGCGATACCGCCGGTATCCTGTGGCGAATCGATATGCCGGGTAACGCGCTGCCGACCAGTTCGCAGGACACCTGGCGCCTGACCAAGGTGTTTTCCGCACTCGACACGGGTGAAGCGCGCACGCATGCCAATGACCGGCGCTTCTTCAATCAGCCTGACGTGGTGCGTGTCGAGTTTGGCGATCAAGCGGCCGATGCTGTGTTGATCGGCACCGGTGACCGGACTAACCCGGCGGCGGTGGATGACTCCAACGGCACGGGCGTGCCCGCGCCGGAGAATGCGTTCTACATGATCCTGGACCAGGCGATCTCGCCCTATTCAACAGATCATGACTGCGACACGGACCCGTCGGATTTCCGCTGCGCGTTGCCGCTGCACCCTTCCGACCTGTACGACGCAACCGATAACGCGCTGCAGCAGGCGTACGAGGACTATGAGGCGTCGGATAAACCGGCAGATCTTGCCGAGTACGAGGCACTCAAGGCACAACTGCTCGCTTCAAATGGCTGGCAGATTCGCCTGGAGCGCGATGGTGAGAAATCCCTCTCCAAGTCTGTCACGGTGCAGGGCAAGGTGTTCTTCGGCACCTTCACGCCCGGCGTCGGCCAGGCCAACATGTGCGAGCCTGCACCGGGCGAAGGTCGGTTGTACGCGGTCGACCTGTACGACGGCAGCGAGGCGCTCGATTACTTCAACAGCCGGTTCATCACCATTGGCGACCAGATCCCCGATACGCCGGCGATCCACGTCAGTGGGGACGGCGACATCACCATTATCCCGCCGCAGGGTGGCCAGGGTACCGGTGATGGTGACCTGATCGACACCGAGGCGAGCATCCCGGCGCCCTACGGTTCCTACTGGTATCGAGAGGAGTACTAGGCGTGATCCAGCCCCAGGCGACAGGGTCTTCGGCCGGCGTAACGCTCATCGAACTGATGATCGTTATCGTCATTCTTGCGATCCTCGCCGGTGTGGCCCTGCCCGCGTACCAGGACAGCATGCAAAAATCGCGGCGCTCCGACGCCTATGCGGTGCTGCTGGATGTCGCGAGTCGCCAGGAACAGCACCAGCTCGATCGAGGCACCTACACGACCACGTTCTCCGAGCTGGGCTATCCCGATGGTCGGATCTCGAGCGGCAACCTGGTTTCCGAAGAGGAATACTACGCGGTGGCCGCTGCGACCTGCCCTGCGCCGGGGACGATCGCAAACTGTTTTGTTCTGACGGCGACGGCGGCGTCCGACAAGGGCCAGAACGACGACACAACGTGTAACCGAATCATTCTGAAATCGAACGGCAGCAAGGCCTCCAAGGCCAAGGGCTCCGATACAGAAGTGACCGACGGCCGCTGCTGGTAAGCGGATCGAGAGGAGAGAACGATGAAACTGAAAACTGCACTGTATGGCGCGCTGTTCGCCGCCGCGATTAGCCAGTCGGCTTTTGCCGGGGAAGGCAATATGGGAGACCACCAGTGGGTTTGCCAGGTGACAACGCCTTCAAACGTCTTCGGGTTTGTCGATATCTGGGCCGACACGCGTGAGATTGCGCAGGACGTCGCCCAGCGCGCCAAGGCGTATACCGTGAATCACACCTGGGAGCCGGCCCAGAACGTTATTGAATGCGTGAAGTTTGGCGAGGAAATGTTCCGCGACAAGGAATTTTGGACCTTTTTCGAGAGAACCCCTCGCTAACGGTGTATGCTGACCGCCTACGCAGGAGGTCAGCGATGCTAACGTGGGATTCGATACTCGACTACGCCAACGGCACCAATCCTGAACCCGATTCCCGGGTCGAGAAAACACCGGAGCAATGGCGTGAGCAATTGACGCCGGAGCAGTATGCGGTGACCCGACAGAAGGGGACAGAGCGTCCCTTCAGTTCCGAAATGTGCAGCCTGTTCGAGCCCGGCAAATACGCCTGCGTGTGCTGTGCCTCGCTTCTGTTCGATTCCGAGACAAAATTCGAGTCCGGCACCGGCTGGCCGTCCTTCGACCAGCCTATTGCTGAAAACGCTGTCGCCTACGTGGCAGATCACTCCCACGGCATGACACGCATAGAGACCATCTGTAATACCTGCGATGCCCACCTCGGGCACGTCTTTCCCGATGGCCCGCCACCGGGCGGATTACGCTACTGCATCAACGCGGTGGCGCTGGAGAAGCAGGCGGTTTAGCGGCCCTTCGTGGGTGTCGCGTAGCTGCCCGGAAAGTCGCGAGACGGTTTCGTTACCTTCCTGTTTAATGGGATACTACGCGTTTCCACCTTTGGTTTGACAACGGTGTGACAACTGCGTGGTTCACCGCCTGAATCACGCCCATTTCAATGTTTGGGGATAGACGCATATGGCAGGCAAAGTTGCCGTGATAATGGGTTCTCAGTCCGACTGGCCCGTGATGCAGCACGCTGTGGGGGTGTTGGAGGCGCTCGAGGTCGAGTACGAGGCCTCGGTCGTCTCGGCGCACAGGACACCGCAGCGGCTCTACGAATTTGCCGCGTCCGCGCATGAGCAGTTCAGCGTGATTATCGCCGGCGCCGGTGGCGCTGCTCACCTGCCGGGTATGACCGCTGCCATGACCTGGCTGCCGGTGATCGCGGTGCCCGTCACCAGCAAGGCACTCAACGGCGTCGATTCCCTGCTGTCTATTGTGCAGATGCCCAAGGGTGTGGCGGTGGCCACGCAAGCCATCGGGGAGCCGGGTGCGTTCAACGCCGGGCTGATGGCGGCGCAGATTCTGGCGACCTCCGATGCAGCCCTGCAGGAGCGCCTGGTGGCCTGGCGGACGGCGCAAACCGAGGCGGTACCCCGGGAGACCCACTGATGCATATCGGTGTGATCGGCTGTGGCCAGCTGGCGAGAATGCTTGCCCTGGCCGGGATCGGTATGGGGTTCCGGTTCAGCTTCATCAACGATGGCGGTGCAACCGAAACGCCCTGCGTCGACGGTCTGGGTGTGGTGGTGCCCTGGCAGCCCGGTGACGATGCCGGTCAAGTGTACGCCGCGCTGGGGCGCCCCGACTGCATCACGGTCGAAAAGGAACAGGTCGACAGCCGATTGCTGGCCGCCATGGCGGCTCACTGCCCGCTGCGACCCAATCACGACAGCGTCGAGACCATCAAGGACAGGCGCAGCGAAAAGGCGCTGGTCGACACCCTGCAGATTCCCACCGCGCGCTACGTGGTGGGCGTCACCGCCGCGCAGGCGGTACAGGAACTGGGCTACCCCGTCGTCGCAAAGTCATGCACCGAGGGCTACGACGGCAAGAACCAGTGGGTGATTCGCAGCGCAGATGACGCGGCGCGCTTTGATGATGCCGAGGCGCCGGCCGATTACATCTTCGAACAGTTCATTCCCTTCGACCGCGAGCTCTCAATTGTCGGGGCTCGCAACCTCGCCGGCGATATCATCGCCTACCCGCTGGCCGAGAACACACACGACAACGGTATCCTGCGGCGCTCTGTGGTGCCGGCCCCGCGGGTAAACGAGGCTATGGCATCGCGCGCTCTGGACTATATTTCGCGGCTCATGGTTCACCTCGACTACACCGGTGTGCTTGCCGTGGAGTGTTTTGCGCACGGTGAGGATTTGCTGGTCAACGAACTGGCGCCGCGGGTTCACAACAGCGGCCACTGGAGCCAGCTCGGCGCTGATACCTGTCAGTTCGAGAACCACCTGCGCGCGATCAGCGGGATGACACTGGGCAGTACGCGCGTGCGCGGCGTGGCGGGCATGGAGAACCTGATTGGCTGCGAAATGCCCCCGCTTTCCACCATCGGTGCGCAAAGCGCGCTGAACTGGTACGGCAAGAGCGTGCGCCCCGGGCGCAAGCTCGGGCATGTGAATTTTGTCGCGGAAGACTATCCGGCGCTGCAGGCGTCGATGGCGGCTTTTGTGGCGGCGCTGGAAGAATCGCGCTGAGATCCGAGAACAATCACCGAAAAAAGAAATGGTGCCCAGGAGAAG
>CAYGOX010000015.1:0-22404 GCA_964351485.1 uncultured Halioglobus sp. | reverse complement strand
CCGAAACGATCCTCGCGGCCGCAGCCCGCTTTGGCGTCGCCCACCTGTTGACGCTGCTGCAACCGGACAGCCAGCGCGACATGCGCCAGGAAACGCAGTTTCCCGGCATCCACCACTTTGACGAAATCATGCCCGGGGCGCTCCCGGCATGAGCGGGCAATCATCGCCAGCGGACAAACTACGTCTGGACAAGTGGCTCTGGGCGGCGCGGTTTTTCAAGACGCGCAGCCTGGCCAAGGCCGCCATCGAGGGCGGCAAGGTGCACCTCAACGGACAGCGGGTCAAAGTGTCCAAGGAAATTTCAGTGGGTCACAGACTGCAGATTCGCCAGGGCTGGGATGAGAAAATCGTCGACGTGATCAGCCTGAGCGACCAGCGCCGGGGAGCGCCCGAGGCGCAATTGCTCTACAGCGAGACGGCGGAAAGTGCGGCTCGCCGCGAAGCCGATGCAGCCGCCCGCAAAGCCGCCGGGGGTATGATCGACCGCCCCGCCACGCGGCCCACCAAGAAACAACGCCGGCAGATTCACCGGTTCAAGGAACCGCCGCCCTGACGCGGCGTCATCAGGCGACCGCGATCGCGTTGCGCCCTTTGTCCTTGGCCCGGTACAGCGCCTGGTCGGCCTGCCGAACCAGTTCTGCAGGGTGGATCGCATCGCGCGGCGCCACGGTCAGCACGCCCTGGCTGATCGTCACGTAGGGCGCCACATTCGAGGCATCGTGGGGGATGCGTTCACCCTCAATCATTGTGCGCAAACGCTGTGCGGTGCGCATCGCCGATTCGGCCGAGGCGCCGGGCAATAGCAAAATGAACTCCTCTCCGCCGTAACGCGCAACGACCTCGCCCGCCCGCGCCGTCGCGCGCTGCATGACATCAGCCAGCTTTTGCAGGACCTCGTCACCGGCCGGATGGCCGTAGTGATCGTTGTAGTTCTTGAAATAATCCACGTCCAGCAATATCAGCGAGAGCCTGCCACCGGCGCGTATCGCCCGGTTGATCTCATCCTGCAGCACGGTATTCACCAGACGCCGATTACCCAGCCCGGTGAGCTCGTCAATATTGGCAAGATCCGTGAGTTGGGCGCGCGCATCGCGCAGCTGTCGGTTGCGGTCGCGCAACGAACCCGTGAGATCCCCCAACTCCTGCGCAATATGTTCCCGCTCCCAGGTCAACGCAATGAGGTTTCGGAACGTGCGATAGGTGCGATCACAGACAATCACCATCAGGGCGCAGAATACAAGAAGCAAGAGCCCGAGCAGCAGGTTGTAGGCCGCCTCCTGATAATGCGCAAGACTCCACCACGCCATCGGCCAGAGCGAGGCAAACACATAAACGATGTAGTGCTCGCGGATCGCCACCGAGAAACTCAGCGAAAAAGCAGCGACCATGACGACCACGATCAGGAAGACATACTGGACGGTGATGGGTGTATGCATGGAGGCGTACAGGTAGGCCGCCGCCCAGGCGGCGCCGGTCACCGCCGCGCCCAACAGCAGGCGCCGATAAACGCTGCGCGGGTGGGTCTGGAAGTTGCGCTCGTCCAGGTCCCTGCCCATGCTGCGCGAGCGCAGCAGCAGTAGCAGCAGGAACAGCCCGGTCCATGCCAGCAGCGCGGTCGGTCCCAGGTAGGGCCAGAACAGACACACCGCCCCGAAAGCGCCCAGCAGCTGGACGCTCAGCGTCGCGCGCCGGCCATTTTGCAGGAGCATTTCCAGTTGCGCCGCGACAAGCTCATCGCGGGGAATGTGGCGCTGGTAGATCATCCGCCGATCGTACACCGCCCGCGACAAGCTTCGGGGTGGAAGCGGCGAACCTGAGAACTCAGTCACAGCCGGCCATTGTCAAGCGCACCCGCGCGTTGCCTGCCAGCGCCAGATACGCCAGACTCGAGCGCTCGTTGTAACCGGTTCTTGCGATGTACTCCTGGCGCACCATTCGTACTGTTTGTGTCGTCCTGCTGCTCCTGCCGATCGTCCACCTGACGTACCTGATTGCCCAACGCACCATGGCGACGCTGGACCCTTCGCCGCAGGCCTGGGCCGACGAGGTCGAAGCCTACATACAGACCGACACGCGCAGCACATTGCCCGCCAACCCCGTGGTGGTCGTCGGTGGCGAGCGTGTCAGGCTGTGGCATGACCTGACCCGCGATCTCGCACCCACACCTGTGCTGTTGCGCGGCATCGGCGATGCGATCGTCGAGGACATCACCTACTACTACGAGCGGCTGATCGCCTTCTACCAGCCCGGCGCCGTGGTGCTGCTGCCGGGCACCAGCGAATTTTTTATCCGCGACAGCAAGTCCGCCGATGACCTGGTCGGCGCCATCTCTGCCCTGATAGAGCTGGACACCTACCACGCCCCCGAACGACCGTTCTACGTGATTGCACCGCTGAAAACACCGCTGCGGACCCAGGATCACCCGGTGATCGACGCCACCACAGAGGGACTGGCGACGCTCGCCCGGGACCTTCCCAAACTCCGGCTACTCGATGCAAACCCCCTGCTCACCGACAGCCGAGGGTCGCCCCGGGCGCGCTATTTTCGCAGCGACGGCATCGCCCTGAACGAGCATGGATACCTGCGCCTGAGCACCGCGTTGAAGAGCCGACTGGAACACGACCGTCGACTGGAAACCTCCCGCTCCGCCACCCGCTGACGCACCACTTTTGAACCGAAATGCGCTAGACTTGCGGGCATGCTTTCCCAGATTCCCGTCGCCAGGCCTGACACGCCCGTTCTCGACCGCGTAGCGCGGGGCCTGAGCGTGCATGCGCTGGACGTCACCGAACTGGAAACGCTTGCCGAAGAGGTTCGCGCCTTCATGCTGTACAGCGTCGGCAAGACCGGCGGCCACTTCGGCGCGGGCCTTGGCGTGGTCGAACTGACCGTGGCGCTGCACCATGTCTACAACACCCCGGAAGATCGTATCGTCTGGGATGTCGGCCACCAGACCTATCCGCACAAAATTCTGACCGGCCGCATGGACCAGATGCTGAGCATGCGCCAGGCCGGCGGCCTGGCGGGCTTTCCGAAGCGCTCGGAGAGCCCGTTCGACACTTTCGGTGTCGGCCACTCCTCTACCAGCATTTCCGCCGCCATGGGCATGGCGCTGGCGGCGCGGCAGCAGGGCATAGATCGCAAAGTCGTCGCCGTGATCGGTGACGGAGCCATCACCGGCGGCATGGCTATCGAAGCGCTCGCGCACGCCGGTCACGAGCGCCCGGACATGCTGGTCATCCTCAACGATAACCAGATGTCCATCGGGCACAACCTGGGCGGCCTGGCTACGCACTTCGCGAAAATCTGGGCGAGCAAGACCTACATCGCCATGCGTGAAGGTTCCAAGAAGGTGCTGGAGAAAATTCGTCCCGCCTGGGAGTTGGCCAAGCGCACCGAAGAGCACATGAAAGGCATGGTGGCGCCCGGCACGCTGTTTGAGGAACTCGGGTTTCACTATATCGGGCCGCTGGATGGTCACGACCTGCCCGGCCTGATCCAGACGCTGGAAAACATGAAAGACCTGGACGGCCCCCAGTTTCTCCACATCCGGACCATGAAAGGCAAGGGTTTCGAGCCAGCCGAGCACGATCCGGTGGGCTACCACGCGATCAACAAGATCGAGGCGAAACCGGCGACACCACAGCCGGTGGCCATCGCCGAAAAGGTCATCGAAAAGCCGAAGTACCAGGCAGTCTTCGGGCGCTGGCTGTGTGACATGGCGCAGCGCGACAACCGGCTGGTCGGGATCACGCCCGCGATGTGTGAAGGCTCCGGCATGGTCGACTTCGCGCGCGAATTCCCGGAGCGCTACTACGACGTGGCCATTGCCGAGCAGCATGCGCTCACCCTGGCCGCAGGCATGGCCTGTGACGGCCTGAAGCCCGTGGTGGCGATCTATTCCACCTTCCTGCAACGCGGGTACGACCAGCTCATTCACGACATCGCGCTCCAGGGTCTGGACGTGACCTTCGGCATCGACCGGGCCGGCCTCGTGGGCGAAGATGGCCCCACCCACCACGGTGCCTTCGACCTCAGTTACCTGCGCTGCATACCTAACCTGGTAATCGGCGCGCCCTCGGATGAAAACGAGTGCCGGCAAATGCTGTACACGGCGTTCCTGCACGAGGGGCCGGCCGCCATACGCTATCCGCGCGGTAAAGGGCCGGGCGCGATCATCTGCGATGAGATGGAACAGTGGGAGATCGGACGCAGCGTCGAGGTACGCCGCGGCAAGGGTATCGCCATCCTCAATTTCGGCACGCTACTGCCACAGGCAGACGAGGTCGCCCAGACATTGCAGGCAACGCTGGTCGATATGCGCTGGGTAAAACCGCTGGATGCCGAAGCTATCCTCGCGCTGGCACAAACACACGAAATGCTGGTAACGCTCGAAGAAAATGCCCTGGCGGGCGGCGCGGGCAGCGCCGTCAATGAATTGCTCGCCCAGGAAGGCGTCACGGTAAACGTGCTCAATATCGGGCTGCCGGACGAGTTTGTCGAGCACGGCAGCCACGCCGACCAGCTCGCCTGGATCGGACTGGACGCGCCGGGTATCGAGGCGAAGATCAGGGAACACCAGGGCCGGCAGCGCCCACACTACTCCGCCGGACTTGCCCTGGGCAGTGCGGCTGAAGTCATCTCCAAGCACACTTGACGGAGCGCACCTACGCCGTGCGCGATTCTCAGGCACCTCGCATCCTGGTGATCACCCGCAACCTGCCCCCGCTGACCGGGGGCATGGAACGCCTGGTACACCAGGCCATTCTGGGGCTGCACACCGGCGCGCAGGTGACAGTCATCGGCCCCACCGGGTGCCGGGCAGAACTACCGACTGACATCGATGTGTACGAAGTACCGATCTCCCCGGGCGGGTTCCTCGCGCAATCGCTGCTATGCGCGCGGCGCCTGGCGAGGGCCGGGGCGTACGACCTTGTGCTGGGCGGCAGCGGGCTGTGCGCGCTGGCTGTCACGCATGCCGCTCGACGCGCCGGTGCACGCTCGGCGATCCTCGTACATGGGCTCGACCTGGTCGTCGACAACCTGCTCTACCGCCACCTGGTACGGCCCCGCCTTGCACAGGTCGACCTGCTCATTGCCAACAGCCGGAACACGCTGGCCATTGCACAGCGCGAGGGCCTGGCCCGCAACGCGACCGTCGTGATCAACCCGGGAACGCAATTGCCCGACGTAGCGGGCCTACCGGATTTCGCAACTTTCTGCGCCGGACACGACATTCCCTTCAGCCGGTTTCTGCTCTTCACGGGCAGAATGACCGAGCGCAAGGGTCTGTCGGCATTCCTGCGCCATTGCCTGCCCGACATTGTCGCCAACAGCAGCGACACCGGACTTGTCGTCGTGGGCCACGAGCCGAGCCAGAGCCTCAACCGGCGCGGTGAGGAAGCGGACGTTATGCGTGCCGTGGAGGATCTCGGTCTAAAGGAACACGTCATCTTCCTGGGCAAGCTCAATGACGCAGACCTGCTCGCGGCCTACGCGCTGGCGGCCGTCCAGGTATTTCCGCTGCGCGAAGTGCGCGCGGACGTGGAAGGCTTCGGCATGGTCGCCGTGGAGGCCGCCGCCTGCGGGACGCCCACGGTGGCGTTCGATGTCGGCGGCGTGGGCGACGCCATTTCCGACGACAGTGGTTATCTCGTCGCCGCGGGCGACTACGCGGCGTTTACCCGGCAGGTACTGCATGTACTGGATACGGGCGAACCGAACCAGGCGCGCTGTCGAGCACACGCCACCGGCTTCGCCTGGCCGCGCTACCACGAACAGCTTGAGGACGCACTGCTGAGCCTGTCGGGTGGTGGGACCACCACACCATGAAAATCGACAAACGCAATCCTAGACATTGGCTGCTGCTGTTGGCCCAGGGCCTGTATTCGCTGACGGGTACGCTGGTACGTGCACTGCGCCCACTACCATCACGTCCACTGGTCGTGTTCTACGGCCATCAATATGCCGGCAATATCAAAGCACTCTACGACCACTGGCGCGCCCTGCCCGACCCCGGCTTCGACTGTGCCTGCGCCTTCCTGGATCCAGGCGCTGCCGAGCGGGCAGCCCGCGACGGAATCTCCGTACTGCGCTGCTGGCGCGCACGCGACATGGCCCGCGTGGCGCGCGCCGATATCATGGTGACGGACCACGGACTGCACGCGATGATCCTGCTGAAGCGCCTGACGCGCATCCGTTTTGTCGACGTCTGGCACGGCATACCGTTCAAGGGCTTCGAGCCAGACGATTTCACGGTGCAGCACGACTACGACGAGGTGTGGGTCTCATCTCCGCTACTGCAATCGCTCTACGTCGACACGCTGGGCTTTCCGGCGTCCATCGTCAAACCCCTGGGCTACGCTCGCGCGGACAAACTGTTTCGCGGCGACGCACCGGGCAACAGCTTCAGGGCCGATCAGGGGCTGGCCGACGACCGGCGGATCGTCCTGTATGCGCCGACCTGGGAACACGACGACAACAGTCGTAGCCAGATGCCGTTCGGCGAGAGCTACGACAGCTTCTATACCCGGTTGGGCGAGCTTTGCACACGCGCGGGAGCGGTACTGGTGGTACGCAGCCACCTCAATACCTCTATCGAGGGCGGCCAGTACCCCGGCGTCATATTCTGTTCGATGGCGCAGTTTAGCGACACCGAGAGCCTGCTACAGGAAACCGATGTATTGATTTGCGACTGGTCCTCGATCGCGTTCGACTTTCTCGCCACCGGCCGCCCCACCCTGTTTCTCGACGTGAAGCCGCCGTTCAAACACGGGTACACGCTCGGGCCCAACTACCGCTTCGGCGCGATCGTGGATGATCTGGCATCACTGGCGCAGCGCCTTGAACAGGCCCTGTCACAACCGCAGCAGTACTGGCAGGATTTTGCTAAGACGCACGCGCAGGTGACCGAAGCCACGTATGGGCAGAACACCGACGGCGCTGTGGCGCAGCGCCAGATCGAACAACTGCGGGCGATCATCGAGCGGGATCGGAAGCGCTAGTTACAGCGCCCCTAGTGGCGAATTTTTTCGATCACCTCGGTAGTGGAAATTGCCGGCGTCCGTTCCAGATAGACCAGCTCACAGATATCGGACAGCGCATCGAACTTTCCGGCCCAGTCGTCACCCATGACCAACACGCTGGCGCCGTGCGCCAGCACATACTCACGTTTCTGCTCGAGGGATTCCTCGTCAAAGACGGCATCCACGCAGCGCAATGCAGCGATGATCTCCTTGCGCTCATCCTGGTCATAGACCGGCGGCCGGCCCTTCTTGTCGATATTGAGCTGGTCGGTGGAAACGCCCACGACAAGCCGATCGCCGTACGCACGCGCGCGCTCGAGAATGCGCAGGTGGCCGACGTGAAACACATCGAACGTCCCGAACGTAATAACTGTGATCATGGTGCTACAAGTCCCCAGCTGGTGCCGGCGCAGAGCCCCGGTTCGTCAGGTAGCGGCACGTGACACGACGTCCCGGCGCGAAAACCGCCTTTTTGCGGAAACTTTTACCAGTTTTGCGCACGTCGCTTGTCACGCTGCTGCGTGAGTAATATCGTTCAGACGATATTTTCGCGGGTGCGTCACGCGAGTCAACCAAAGTTGAACAATTACCTGATGTTTTCAGACACTCAGAAAATTCGACTCCTGCCGCGGGAACTCCGGAATCTGTCCCAGATGTGGGCCTCCCGCCTGTTTCGACACCGCTACCGGCGCCGTGTCGACAGCGATATTGCGTATATGTACATCGAGCACCCCGTTATCCTGCCGCTCATGCTCAATATCATCCGGCACCTGGATACACCCATTCACCTGGTGAAGCCCGAAGAAGATTTTTCGCAATACCGCAAGGTCATCATACCCAACGGACTCTGGCCCTCGGTCAAGCAAGCCACTGACAGCATCGATCCGGGCAGACGTGTGTTCTGCGAGATCGGGTTCTTTCCGCAGGCCAGGAACGTCTACTTCGATCATCAGGGTGTGCATGGGCACTCGTCGATCAGGCACGCATCACTCCCGAAGGTCACAGCCGGAGACTCTGAAACACTGACACAGCTGAGGCAACACTACAGGGAAAACAACTTTGTCCGTGTGAAGTGGGATTCGGTTGCGGCCGGGACATCGCATGCTGACGACCTGTCATTGCCGCAACCTTACACGCTGGTGCCGCTGCAACTTGAGCGGGACACCGCGTTCGAGCTGTGCCCGTTTCCTGACAACCAGTCCATCATCGCCAATGTCGAAGCGACTCTGCCGGACCACCACCTGGTGTTCAAGGTACACCCGCAGGACAACCATCCGTATACCGTCGGACCCAACAGTACGTTGCTGCCCAATACCAATCGACAACTTACACAGCTGATCGACAGTGCACGGTTTGTCGTCGGCGCCAATTCAACGGTGATACTCGAGGCCCTGCTGCTGGGCAAGACCTGCGCGACCTACGGTGTCGGATTCAGCACCGGGCACGACGTCACACTGGAGTGTCACGATAATCTGTCGAGGCTGTCGTCAATCGACACCTGGCAACCCGACGCGCAAAAGATCGAGGCATTCCTGTGCCTGCTGTTACAGCGTCAGGTTCCTATCGATTTTTTCAATACTCCCGCGGGCATGCAGCAGGCACGGCGTGTACTGGGTGCGCAGGGAGTGCTCGCAGGCAGTGGTGAGCACAGCCAGCCGGCACCAAGCGCCACGTGAACCCTTCATCACCCACGCAGTGTCCGGACGTGTCCGTTATCGTCCCGGTCTACAACGCCGCTGAGTATCTTGAGCCCTGTCTTCACAGCCTGCTCGCTTCACAGACGGCAAGCATCGAGGTTATTTGCGTCGATGACGGTTCCTCCGACCGTTCCGCGGCTGAACTTCAGCGGTTACAAGCTGAAGATCCGCGGATCATCATCCTGCAGCACCCCGCGAACCGCGGCGCGGCGGCGGCGCGCAATACCGCACTGGCACACGCTCGCGGCCGATACACGCTGTTTGCCGACGCCGACGACGCCATCGTGCCCGGCGCGATCGACACCCTGGTACGGCAAGCAGACAGCCTTGACTGTGATGCCATCAAGGGCCTGATGGTGGTAAGCGATGCAACGGGCAGGCGCAGACCACATCGCCGCAACCAGCGGCACGAGAAGCGCAACCTCCCCTTACAATCGCTCACAGAAATACAACTGCTCTACCAGTACACCACCTACCTGTTCAGAACGTCCAGCCTGCAGGCGGCGGGGACTACCTTCGATACAACGCTGAAGAATTTCCAGGATCCGGACTTCCTCTCCCGCCTGCTGCCGCAACTGCCTCGCATCACGCTGACGCTGACGCCCGTTTACATTCGAATGGTGCGATCCGACTCCATCGTCTCCAGTCAGTGGGGGTACGCCAATTTCGAATCGCTGGTCAGGGGAATCACGCAGGCCGCACAGAGCCTTGAGGCCAGCGGACTTACCGGCACGGCATCAGTGCAGTCGCGTCACTTCCAATTGTGGTGGCACAAATTCGAGCGCATGCCGGACGCGCTCCCGGAACAGGAGTGCCTCGAGGTACTGTCCATGATCCATGCATTCACCACGCAACACGCGGGTCGTATTTATCAGTTCAGCCCGCAGAAAGCTGGCGCCTATCATGCCCTGCGCCTGGCGGCGCAGGGCCGGGTCGAAGACAGCTATCGCGAAATGCGCCGGTCGCTGCGCGTTCACCAGTCGCTGGGAAGACTCGTCGGCAAACTCGCCGACCTCATCGCTTTGGGCCTGGCCATGCCGCGCCTGACCCTGCGGCGACACTGACGCTAGGCGCTCGGCTCCCGCCCCGGCACGGCAACAGCCCAGGCTTCGCGGATCGCTCCAGGCTGCACCACACAGGAAATCAACGCGTACGCGAGGGCGCCACCGCCCACCAATGCCAGCAGCTGCATCATCGTCGTGGGCAACGTGACCACCTGGTCCAGCGCGCGAACGGCGATAAACATCAATACAGCGGCGCAGACCGGTTTCGCCACATCCAGCATGTACTGTGCGCCAAAGGCACCAAGTAAGCGCCGCGAAAAAATAAAGTAGCTCACGACAAACACAATACACTGGACGAGCAACAGGGCCGTCGCCACCGCAACAATCGTCGCCTCAAACGAGGCAGCCGCGTAAATGGCCAATGGCATGACCACGCACATCGCGAGATTCCACCACAGCGGCCAGCGATAATGTCCTCGTGCGAGAATAAGGCCGATGTTGATGTTCAACACGGATCGCAACAGTGCATATATCGCCAGTATCTGCGAGACCACCACCATCGGGCGCCAGTCCTCGCCGAGAAAGACCTCGACCAACTGCGGCGCCACCGCAATATAGCCCACCAACAGTGGTGCATTGACGAACAGGATCATCCGCACGCCCTTGCGGTAACCACGCTGCAACCTGTCCTGGTTCTGGGCCACCCGTGCGAAAACCGGGAATGACACCCGCGACAGGATCGGGCCGATTTTCTGGAAGGGCTTCATGGCGATATTGTGGGCCATGGCGTAATAGCCCAGTTCCGCCGCGCCGAGGACGGCGAGAATCGCCATCTGGTCCACGCGATTACTCAGGTTGTTGAGAAATGCGGCACCGACCCGGTACGCACCGAAGCGCACCAGTTCCGTCACCCCGGCCGGCGCAAACTGCAGCGCCGGCAGCCAGTCCTGTCTTCGCGCGTAAACCAGCATTGTCGCGGTCATCACGCACTGGGCGAGCAGCGTTGAAACCACGTAGGCCCACAGGCCCCAGCCCAGTTGAAGCCCAACAACCAGCAGGATCAGACCCACCACAGAACGCGCGATCCCGGCCAGGGAAAGGACCCTGAAATGCAGCGCCTTCCTGGCCAGCGCCTCAAACTGCACGGCGCACGCGCCAATCACCAGGACCACCGCGATCGCGCGCAGCAAACCGGTAAATTCTGTCGTACCGACAAGTAAACCAATCGGCGCCGCCATGACCGCGATAAAGCCGTACACCACCACCGCCAGCCCCACGTTCATCCAGTAGAGCGTCGACAACTGTTCGCGGGTCAGTGACTGGTTGGCGATGATGCCGTCGGAAAAGCCCACGCGCACAAAGACATCGGCAATGACGAGCACCAGCATCATGGCCGCCACGCCGCCGAATTCTTCCGGCGCCAGGTAGCGCGCAAAAACAACGACCTGCACCAGGCCGGCAACAAGCAACCATAGCGACAGGACGGTGCTCCAGCGGACCGACTGATTGGCCTGTTCAGCGAGATTCACCGGCGCGCGCCCGCTACCGGTCCAGCAGGGGCGCGAAGCCCCAGGGATCGTGGGTGACACCCAGGTGCTCGTACAGCCTGCCGACTTCTGCCGCTAATTCGCGGCGGACCCATAGCGCCTGTTCCTGCGTTAACTCACCCTGCACCAGCGGCTGGTCGAACACGCGGGCAATCGTAGTTCCCACCGCCCGCCGCACCACACCGGGCACGAGATTGTGCACTGAACGCGGCACGACCGAGGCCAGCCTGCTGCGCACGGGGCTGTACATCGTCTTGCCGGCGCCCTCATTCTGCTGCGGGGCACTGCCTGACAGTACATCCGCGGGCTCCAGGCCAAGGAAACGGAACAGGCTGTCGAGGACACCTGCGGGGTCTGCCACCAGATCCTCGAAAAAAATCACGTGCACCTGCCCGTCCCCGAAGCGGGACAGGTAATTGAAGAGATGCGTCCAGTAGCGCGTCGCCTCGAGAAACGGTGGATACTCGGAAATGGCCCGGAAGTAATCGAGTGGCATTTTCCTGCCGTAATCGTCGGCGTTCGACCAGTGGCCCGTGCTCTGCGCCTGCACCCAGACCGAGCCCAGCCGTGACAGCGGTTCGCGCACCAGATAGACCAGGCGCGCGTCGGGATTGTACCTGTGCAGATTCTCGACCACGGTCGGGTAGAAGGTTGTCTCGGAATAGCTCGGGCTGGACTCTCCGTAACACTGCGCAGGCGCCAGCGACGAGAACAGCGCTTCGTAGTCTTCCAGGTGCGCCATACAGTCCGCGTCCTGGAAAAAGCGCGGCTCTTTCGTCGGACACATCTGTATATCCGGATGTCGGTCGAGCAGGCCGTGCAGGTAGGTCGTGCCACACTTGGACGCGCCTATGACGAACAGGTTGACCACGCTACCGGCCACCGGCTGTCATCCCCGCCGCGCACTGCCTGACAACAGGCGCCGCACCTTGCTCGCCAGGGTCCTGGAACGGGCGGCAACTACCGGGTAGGACACGCCGGGCTCGAACAGTTCCTGGGTTGAAAACGACAGGACCGGCTTGCCTGCAGCAGCTGCAATCTTGCGAGCCTGCTCCCTGTCACTCTCGATAAAGAGCGTGGTGTCTGCCAGCGACTGGTACACCTGCGCTTTGAAACTGGCGTGACAGCCCAGTTCCCGCCGCGTCCTGGCGTCGGGCAGGTCGAGCATGTGAAGCTGGTCGTACTCGACCCCCTGCGCCGACAACCACGCTTCGGTAGCGTCCCGGTATTTTTCGAGGCGGCTTGTGACGAGGTGGCCCACTCGGTGGCTCGGAATCACCAGCGGGCGCGCCGAAGCCAGAAACGCCCGATAATTTTCGCCGTCGTCATTCTCAGAATCGGTCGGATCTACGCAGAGCACGCCATCGATATCCACGCAGAACCTGCCCGCCATCGGGCGATGCAGCGTGTTCCATTCAAATGTGCGGGGGTCGGGCACGTGTTCGAACACGATGTCGGCTTCCGGGTGCGCCTGGCCCGCGGCGTAGACAGCGCAGAATGTGTGGCGCTGCTCGTAGCCGCATTGCGCCACCCGTTCACGCACCGCGCGCATCGACGCGCCGGAGGAAATACTGTCATCGACAAACAATACGTGCGAAGCATCCTGCACGCGATCAAACTGCGAACGGTGAATCACCCGCGTATTACTGCGCCCCAGCGGACTCCCCGCACAAAAGCCCTCCAGGTCGATAACCTTGACGTCCAGGCCCAGGGCGATCATCGAAGCGACCAGCATACCGCTGCGCGGCACGCCGACGACCAGATCGATATCGCCGGGCAACTTGTCGAGATTAGCCCGGATGCTGTGCGACAGATCGCTGATCGAGCGGTAATTCACGGGCGAATACCCCGGATACCGAGGTTGATCCAACCGTGATCGTGCCCTCTGACATCTTCGGCTGTCAGTGTTTCCAGTGAAGTCAGGCCAGCCTGCTCCAGCAGTGTCCGCAGGTGTCGCTCACTGAGCAGGGCCAGGTGCCAGTTGGGATCACCCACCCGACCACTGCCGTCCCCGTACGAAAACGCGCGGCCGTTGAACCACACGCAGGGATCGTGCGCGTCGTTGAATTTCCACCACCCGTCCGCACTAAACGCGTCGTCACCGTTGTCCTCAGCCTGCACAAAACTTCGCGCAATTTTGAGGCCGTCCGGCACCCAGATCTCGAGCGCACCGCCCGGGGCCAGAATCCGGACCCATTCACGCAGCACGTCACTGTGACGGTACCAGGCAACGTGTTCGAGCACGTGACTGGCGTACACGGTTTCAAACGTGCCGTCTTCAAACGGCAGGCGCCGTGACGCATCGGCCACATAATCGACGTGAGGAGCCCAGACGACGTTGACGGTTTCAAAACCGGGAATCCGCTGCGGCCCCGGACCGATCTCCAGTCGTCGCCCGGAACGAGAGCGGTGGCGCCACAGCTGCACCGGCGTTTTGAGAAATCGTCCGTACGGGTACATCGCGGCGCGCAACAAGCGGCGGCCCGCGGACACCGCGTTCGTCAACGCCCCGTACTGGCCCGGTGAGAGTGACTCTCGCAGGGTGGTATCGATGTTATTTTTTAAACTCACGCAGAGCCGTATTTCATCCTGCCCAATCGCTGAACACTTTCGCATTTCGGCCACCAGGATTCCATACTCGGCAACCCCGAACAGGAACTTTCCACAACATTCATTGCGCAATGTTGTTTGATATACTCCCGTGCGCCCCTACGAAACACCCGCAGCCAGGTTTTCCATCATGCCCAAAGCCAAACCGATCAAGCTGGAATCCGCCATGGAGCGTCTGGAAGAAATTCTCGAACAGCTCGAGGATGAAGATGCCCCGCTGGAGGAGGCCATCAAGGTATTCGAAGAGGGGGTGAAGCTGACCCGCGCTGCCCAGAAGCTGCTCGAGGAAGCCGAGCAGAAAGTCCAGGTGCTGCTGGAAGAGGACGGCGAGCCGGTCATCGAACGCCTCGACGAGGAGGAGCAGTGAGCGGTACCGGGTCACTGGACCTGGACAGCCTTCGCGAACGCGTCAATCAACAGCTCCTCGCACTGACCACCGCCTCTGCGACGGACCATCCCAACCAGGCACGCTACGAAGCGCTGGCCGAGGCCTGCCACTACGTGGTCGCCAACGGCGGCAAGCGCGTCCGTCCGGCACTGGTCTACCTCGCAGCCGCGGCATGCAACAGCCAGGCCACGCCGACTGCCGCAGCAGCCGCATCGGGCCTGAATCATGCCGCCTGCGCCATCGAGCTGCTCCACACCTACTCCCTGGTTCACGACGACCTGCCGGCCATGGACGATGACGACCTGCGCCGCGGGCGCCCCAGTTGTCACGTGGCGTTTGATGAGGCAACGGCCATCCTGGTAGGCGACGCACTCCAGGCACGCGCCTTCGAACTGCTCGCTATCGCGCCGGGCCTGACACCGGCACAGAAGCTGGACATGGTCGCGACACTTGCCGCAGCGGCAGGTTCGCTTGGCATGGTCGGGGGGCAGTTCGTGGATATTACAGCGACCGATGCGACGCTGGGCCTGGACCAGTTGCGGGCGATGCACGAGGCCAAGACCGGCGCGATTATCTGCGCAGCCCTGACCATGGGCGCAGCAGGCGGCGGCGCCGACCCGGCGCAGCGCGCCGCGCTGGAACAGTTCGGCCACCACATCGGGCTGGCCTTCCAGGTCGTGGACGATGTACTGGACGTATCGGGTACAGCGGCGAGCCTCGGCAAAACCGGCGGCAAGGACAGCGCTGCGAACAAACCCACCTACGTCAGCCTGATGGGGCTGGAAGGCGCGAGACAGGAGGCGGAGCGACTACTGGAGGCGGCGCTGGAGGCCCTTGCGCCGCTGGGCGCCGACGCTGAACCACTGCGTAGCCTGGCCCGTTTTATCGTGGAACGCGACCGCTAGCGGCGGCCGCGGCAGACACCTACTCTTCGAACATGTGGCCGAGCTTGCCGGCCTTGGTCTGCAGGTATTTCTCGTTGTGCGGATTACTGTGCGTGTGCAGCGCGATGCGCTCCACCACGGCCACCCCCTGTTCCTCAAGGGCCGCCACCTTGCGCGGGTTATTGGTCATCAGGCGCACAGACCGGATTGACAGCGCCTCCATCATCGGCTGCAGAATGCTGTAATCGCGCATGTCCGCGCCAAACCCCAGGCGCTCGTTGGCCTCGACCGTATCGGCCCCGGCATCCTGCAGTTTGTACGCCTTGATCTTGTTCAGCAGGCCGATTCCGCGCCCTTCCTGGCGCAGGTAAAAGAGCGCACCTCGGCCCTCCTGGGCAATGGCCCGCAGCGCCGCCTCGAGCTGGTTGCCGCAATCGCAACGCAGGCTGAACAGCGCGTCCCCGGTCAGGCACTCGGAGTGCACACGCGCCAGCACGGGCGCGCCATCGCTCACGTCGCCCAGGGTCAGGACGACGTGCTCCTTGAACTCAGCCCCGCCCCGAGCGTCTTCGGCAAAACCGTGGATATCGAATTCACCCCAGGTGGTGGGGAGACGGGAGGACTCTATGTAACGTACCGACACGCGGAAAATCCGTCAAAAAGGGCGCTGTATTCTAACAGCTTTTTCCCTGCGTTGGGCCAACTGCTAGGGCGCGCGGGAAAGGGTCAGAATACCGTCGCGTTCCTCCATTTTGACATGGCGCAGGTAGGTCATACCCAGCAACACGATGGTCGGGTAATCCCCCTCGACCACCGCACCACGCACGTTATCCACGCGAATTCCCCCCACGTCCACCGACTGGAGCATGACCGAGTAGGCCATCGCCGTGCCGCTGGCGGTGGAGACAGTCCCCTGCGGGCTGCCGTAGAAATCGATACCCAGCGCCGTGGCCTGGCTTTCGCTCATTGCCACGGAGGTGGCCCCAGTATCCACCAGGGCAAGCACAGAGCGGCCATTGATGGTGATGGTGGTCTGGTACTGGTCGAAGCGGTCACGCGTCAATGTCACCGTCTTTTCCTCCACCTCGGCGTAGGAAGAACCGATGTGCCGCGACAAACCCAGTGTGTGGCGTTTGCCCGCGACCTCGACAATGGCGCTGTCGGTCTGCGCCGAGACCAGGGTTACGCCACCGTAAGCCTGCCCCTGTTTCAGCATCTTGCGCTTACCGTCGATCTTGAGGACGGCGGTGCCCGGGAACAGCGCCTCGACCTGTATGTTGGGCGCCGCCACAGAGGCAGCACTGACCAGCAGGCCGAAGAACAGTGTCGTTACTACGCGCGTGAACCTGTGCAAGACCGCCTCCTTGTCACCCCATCCAGGTGATCAATGCGTGGAGGCAGGCGCAGGCCAGTGCACCGGCCACCATGTCATCAACCATAATACCGAAGCCGCCGTGCACGTGCCGGTCCAGCAGCCGGATCGGCCAGGGTTTGAGAATATCGAACAGCCGGAACAGGGCGAATCCCGCCAGCATCCACCCCCAGTGAAACGGCACTGCCCAGAGTGCAATCCACAACCCGACGAACTCGTCCCAGACAATCCCCCCGTGATCGTGAACGCCCAGCTGGCGACTGGCGACTCCGCAGATCCACACCCCGGCCAGCGCCGCCACGATGACCAGGGCGCTGTAAAGCGGCAGGTCCAGTTGGGCCAGGGGAATATAGAGTGCCAGCGCCGCGACGGTGCCGGCGGTACCGGGCGCGCGTGGGGCGAGGCCGCTGCCGAAACCAAAGGCGAGCAGCTGCACCGGGTTGCGCAGCAGCGCGGTCAGGCCGGGGGTAGCCGGTGCAGCGGTGTCTGGCGCGTTGATAGTGTCAGGCAAGGCCGATCCTCCCCGGGGCCACAGTAGCCGATGCCCCGGCGGGCATCAGGGCTGATCTCCAAAATGCTGGTAACCGGGTGGGAAGTCAATCGGCATACCGCCGTCGACCCCCTCGCCCTCGACAACAGCGCCGATCCGCGTTGCGCCTGCGGGCACCGATTGCCCGGGCGGCAGCGTGAACAGGAGCTGGTAGTCATCACCACCTGCCAGCGCCCAGCGCAGCACCGCCTCCCGGTCCTCAAGACCCGCCAGTGCCGGCGACAGCGGCAGCAACTGCGGATCGATATTGAGCCGAACACCGCTGGCGCGCGCCACGTGACCGGCATCGGCCAGTAAACCATCGGAGATGTCGATTGCGGCAGACGCGACGCCAAGCAATCGCCGACCGAGCGCCAGCGGTATGGTCGGGCGATACAATTGTCGCAGCAGGTACTCGGCGTCTTCGGCGTCAGGCTGCCAGTGTCCCTGGAGACAGGCCACGGCGGCTGCGGCATCGCCCAGCGGCCCGCTCACGCAGACCTGGTCGCCGGTGCGGGCACCACTGCGCAGCAGTGCCTGGCCGGCAGGCACGGCGCCGAACACCGACACCGAAAGCGTCAGTGGGCCGGCCGTGGTATCACCGCCCACAAGCGGCAGGCCGTACTGCGCGCTGGCCTGGCCCACGCCCTGGCTGAACGCATGCAACCACAGGTCGTCGACCTCGGGCAGGGTCAGGGCCAGCGTCATCCCCAGCGGCCGGGCGCCCATGGCAGCGAGGTCGCTCAACGCAACGGCCACCGCGCGATAGCCCACGTCCTCGGGAAATGTATCGGGAAAAAAATGTACACCCTCGACGAGGGTATCGATTGAGGTGACCAGGCGCTCGCCGTCTTCAAGTCGCACGATGGCACAGTCATCACCGACACCGAGTTCCACCGCCTCGCCGCGGCCGAGCCCGGCGAAGTAGCGGTAAATCAGCTCAAATTCCTTTACGGGCATCGGTCTGCGAGCGTCAGGAAGCCGCTTCGATTTCCACCTTGCGCAGGGACCGGGCGGCCTTGTCGAGCACCCCGTTGATGTACTTGTGGCTATCGGTCGCGCCAAATTTCTTGGCCAGTGCAACAGCCTCGCTGATCACGACCTTGTACGGCACATCGATACGGTGAGTCAGTTCGAACAGACCCATGCGCAACAGTGTATGTTCGATCGGATCGAGGTCGTCCAGGGCCCGGTCAAGCAGCGGCGAGAGCGCTTCGTCCAGTGCGTCGACTTCGCGGGGAATGTCGTGCAACAAGGCCTTGAAATACTCCTTGTCGACGTTGTCGAAATCGTACTCTTCGAAAAACTCTGCCTCGATCACGTTGAGCGGCGCACCGGCCATCTGCCACTGGTACAGCGCCTGCATCGCATAGTGCCGGGCCTTGCGCCGCTGGGCACCCAGCGGGTTGTGACGCGGTTGGCTCATTCAGTCGAGCTGGCTCAGCAGGGAAACCATTTCCAGTGCTGACAGCGCGGCCTCCTCGCCCTTGTTGCCGGCCTTGGTGCCGGAGCGCTCGACCGCCTGCTCGATAGTGTCGACCGTGAGCACACCGAAGGCCACCGGCACGGCGTATTCCATGCTGACCATCGCCAGGCCCTTGGTGCACTCGCCCGCGACGTATTCGAAATGCGGCGTGCCGCCGCGGATGACCGCACCGAGCGCGATAATGGCGTCCACGTCGCCACGAGCGGCGACCTTCTTGCACACCAGCGGAATTTCGAAGGCACCGGGCGCCCGCACAATCGTCAGGTTCTTGTCGGGCACGCCGTGACGGCGCAGGGTATCCAGGGCGCCCTCGAGCAGGTGCTCTACAACAAAGCTGTTCCAGCGACCCACGACCAGGGCGTACTTGCCCTTGTTGCCGCTGAAGTTGCCCTCAATTGTCTTGATATCGCCCATGATTCATCCCCTCCCTTGTGCCGGGTCGACGAAGTCCAGAACTTCCAGTCCGAAACCCGAAATCGCATTGTACTTGATGGGGGCCCCCATCAGGTGGATTTTTCCGACGCCCAGGTCGCGCAGGATCTGTGACCCCAGTCCCACCGTAGTGTAATTGTCAGGCTGCAGCCCGGCGCCGGGATTTTCATCGCCCAGCGCCATGTCCACGCTCGCCAGGAGCTGGTCGGCGCTCTCGGCGCGTGCCAGCAGGACGATGACGCCACTGCCATGCTCCACCACCGCACGCAGGCAGCTGTCCATGTCCCACGCGGGACGCCCCTTGACCTCGCTGCGCACCAGGTCGCGCATGGCCGAGTGCACATGCACCCGCACCAGAGTCGGCTCGGTGGGCGTGATCGTCCCGCGCGACAGCGCCAGGTGGACGCCGCCTTCGGCCTGGTCGCGGTAGGCTGTCAGGCGAAACTGGCCGTGCGCTGTCTCAATATCGCCCTCACGCACCCGCCGGATGGTGCGCTCATTGACCATCCGGAAATGAATCAGGTCGGCGATACTGCCAATCTTCAATCCGTGGGTTGCCGCGAATTCGCGCAGCGTCGGGCCGTCGGCAAGACTGCCCTGCGGTGTCAGGATGTCGGCGATCACCGCGGCCGGAAAAAGTCCGGCCAGGCGCGCGTAGTCGCAGCCGGCCTCGGTATGCCCCGCTCGCGTGAGCACACCGCCGGGTTTGCTCACCAGCGGGAAGATGTGTCCGGGCTGGACGATGTCACTGGGCACGGCATGCGGCGCCACCGCCGCCTGGACCGTCCGCGCGCGGTCAGCGGCGGATATCCCGGTATCGATACCCACCGCGGCCTCGATCGACAGCGTGAAGTTGGACTTCTCACCCTGCGCATCGTCAACCATCAGCGGCAGATCGAGCGCCCGACAGCGCTCCTCGGTGAGGGTCAGGCAGATCAGACCGCGCGCCTGGCGCGCCATGAATGTGATGTGCCCCGGCTCGCAGTGTTCGGCCGCCACCAGCACCACACCCTCGTTACCGCTTTCGATATCGTCATCGATCAACACGATCATCCGCCCCTGGCGGAGTTCCGTGATGAGTTCATCGACGCTGTTCAAATCCATACGCTTTGTTCCACCTGGTCGTGCCGGTCAATCGGACAGGAAACCGCTGCGCGCCAGCGTTTCCATGCTTAACCCACCGGATGCGGCCGCCTTGTCACCCTGCAGAAGACGCTCGAGGTAGCGTGCGATCACGTCCACTTCGAGGTTGACGCGACTGCCCGGTACGTAATCGCCAAACACGGTCTCGGCCATGGTTTGCGGGATAATGTTGAGATCGAACTCAGACCCGTTGACAGCATTCACCGTCAGACTCGTCCCGTCGATACAGATACTGCCCTTGTGCGCGATGTAGCGCGCCAGTGCATCGGGGGCGCGCACCACCACCCGCACGGAGCGCGCATCGGGCGTGAGGCTGACAATTTCACCGACACCGTCGACGTGACCACTGACGATATGGCCGCCCAGCCGGCTGCTAGGGGTCAGCGCTTTCTCCAGATTCACCCGGGAACCCGGCTTAAGGGCACCCAACGTGGTGAAATCCAGGGTTTCGACCGATACATCCGCCCAGAAACCGTCCCCGGGCAGTTCGATCACCGTCAGACAGACACCACTGGTGCAGATGCTATCGCCAAGGGCGACGTCGTCCAGGGACAACTTGCCCGTGCGCACCTGCAGCCGCATGTCGCCGCTGCCCGGTTGCATGGCGGCGATTTCGCCGACCGCTTCGATAATACCGGTAAACATTGCCGCTCCTCTGTTGTCAGCCGGCGGACCGCGGGGCCGCCGTGACCCGCCAGTCGTCCCCGACCTTGCGCGTGTCGCGCCACTCAAGGCCGATTTTTTCTGCCATGGTATCCAGCGGCAGCTCAAGCAGCGGCCTCGCGCGGCTACCCATGAACGTGGGCGCGATGTAGACGATCAGTTCGTCGACCAGGCCCGCCTGGAGCAGCGCGCCGGACAAACGGGCGCCAGATTCTACCAGAATCTCGTTGCACTGCCGTCGCCCCAGCTCGGCAAGTACCGCCTCGAGGTCGAGCCCACCCGCTGTAACTGGCAGCGCCACCTGTTCGACGCCACTGCCGGCGGGGACCGTAACGCCAGCAGCGGTGCACAGCAGCGTGGGCGCAGACCCCTCCAGAACTTTCGCGCCGGCGGGCGTCCGGCCGCGCGAATCGAGTACGACGCGCAGCGGCTGGCGCGTCGTCGCGCGCTCGCACTCCGGTGCCGGCAGGCCCAGCTGGTCGGCCCTGACCGTCAGGCTGCAGTCGTCGGCCAGTACCGTGTCGACGCCGGTGACAATGGCGCAGCTGCGCGCGCGCAGGCGCTGGACGTCGCTGCGCGCGGCGGGGCCGGTAATCCACTGGCTTTCGCCGCTGGCCATGGCGGTGCGTCCGTCCAGCGACATCGCCAGTTTCACGCGGACCAGCGGCCGCCCGGTTTCCATTCGCCGCAGAAAACCGGGAATCACCGCGCGCGCCTGCGCGGCCAACAACCCGATTTCCACGGTCACACCCGCAGCGCGCAGCAGCGCAATGCCGGCGCCACTGACCTGTGGGTTGGGATCTTCCAGCGCGACAACCACGCGCGCGATGCCGGCATCGACAAGCGCCTGGGCACAGGGCCCGGTCCTGCCGTGATGACTGCACGGTTCCAGCGTGACATAGGCCGTTGCGCCGCGCGCATCACCGCACTGTGCCAGCGCGTGGGCCTCCGCATGTGGACCACCCGGCGGCTGGGTAAACCCCTCGGCCAGGACCTCGCCGTCACGCCAAAGGACACAGCCGACATGGGGGTTGGGCGCCGCCCAGTACTGCCCCAGGCGCGCCTGCTGTAGAGCGCGCGCCATCATGCGGGTGTCGAGATCGGAAAACATCGCCCGGGGCAGCAAGGCCGCTAGTCGGCGGCCGGCTCGGCCTCCAGCCGTTCAATTTCGTCGCGGAATTCGGCCAGGTCCTGGAAGCTCCGGTAGACCGAGGCGAAGCGGACGTAGGCGACCTGGTCGAGCGTCTTCAGATGCTCCATCACCAGTTCGCCCAGGACCAGCGATTGCACCTCGCGCTCGCCGGTGGCGCGCAGCGCGTGCTTGATGTGGCTGATGGCGTCCTCGATGTCCTCCACCGAGACCGGCCGCTTCTCCAGGGCGCGCAGGAAACCGGAGCGCAGTTTATCTTCGTTGAACGGCTCGCGATTGCCGTTCTGCTTGATCACGCGGGGCATGACCAGCTCCGCGATCTCGTAGGTCGTAAAGCGCTCCGCGCAGCTCAGGCACTCGCGACGGCGACGCACCTGGTCGCCCTCGGCGACGAGCCGGGAGTCGATCACCTTGGTATCTTCAGCCGAACAAAACGGGCAGTGCATGGGCGCTACTCTTCCTTTAAGCCGCTGA